>NZ_JAAXOY010000758.1 GCF_012396155.1 Cellulomonas septica
GTCGCCGAGCACCCCGTGACGCGCCTCAAGCGCCTCGGCTTCAAGGTGACCGTCAACACCGACAACCGTCTGCAGTCCGGCACCACGCTGTCCCGCGAGCTCACGCTGCTCGTGCAGGAGGCCGGCTCGTCGCGCGCGACGACTTCCGGGCCGTCGTCCGAACCGACCACCCGCTCGTCGACGCCGGTCCGATCCCGCTCGCCGAGCTCGTCGACGACGGCCTGCTCGTGTCCGGGGGCGGGTGCGAGGCCCAGGTCCGACGCCTGCACCGCACCGCCGGCCTGCCGTTCTCCCCGGGACAGCGCGTGCGCGAGCTGGCGACGATGCTCCGCATGGTCGACGAGGGCATCGGGGTGTCCGTCATGCCGAGCCTCGGCGGCGGCCTGCTGCCCGACGGCGTCGTCATGGCCCCGCTCGCGCCCACGCTGACGCGCGACCTCGTCCTCACCGGCCCGACGACCCGCCCGTGGCACCCGCTCGTCCGCGCCCTCGTCGCGGCGGCCGACGAGCACCCGCTCGACGCGACGAGCGAGGCCGTGCCCGCCCTGGCCGGGCGCTGACCCGGTTTCGAGGTCGGCGTCGTCCTGCCGCGGACGTCGTCGGACCGTGCGTCGAGCCCGCAGGACATCGCGGCCGGCACCGCTGAGGGGTGGCAGCGAGGGCAGCGTCCTGCCCGACGCCTATCATCGCCTCGTCCGTGACCGACGCGGGCGAGGCGTGCCGGAGGTCGACGATGACGTCTGCTGGGAGCGACGCGCGCCCGCACGTCGTCGTCGTGGGGTCCGGATTCGGCGGGTCGGTCGCGGCGCTGCGCCTCTCCGAGAAGGGGTACCGCGTCACCGTCGTCGAGGCCGGTCGGCGCTTCACGGCCGAGACGCTGCCGCGGACCTCGTGGGACATGCGCCGGTTCCTGTGGGCGCCGCGGCTCGGCTGCCACGGCATCCAGCGGATCCACGTGCTGCCCGACGTCGTCGTGCTCGCCGGGGCGGGCGTCGGCGGCGGGTCGCTCGTCTACGCGAACACGCTGTACGAGCCGGAGTCGGCCGCGTTCTGGGACGACCCGCAGTGGGCCGGGATCACCGACTGGCGGGACGAGCTGGCGCCGCACTACGACCAGGCCCGGCGGATGCTCGGCGTCGTCGACAACCCGACGGTCACACCGGCGGACCGCGTGGTGCTGGCGGCGGCGCGCGACCTGGGCGTCGAGTCGACGTTCCGGCGGGCGCCCGTCGGCGTCGTGTTCGGGCCGCCGGGAGCGCCGGTCGCCGACCCGTTCTTCGGCGGCGTCGGGCCCGAGCGTCGCGGCTGCCTCGAGTGCGGCGAGTGCATGACCGGGTGCCGGCACGGCGCCAAGAACACGCTCGAGACCAACTACCTGTGGCTGGCCGAGCGCGCGGGTGCGCGGATCGTCCCGGACACGACGGTGACGTCGCTGGCGCCGCGGCCCGGCGGCGGGTGGACCGTCTCGACCGTGCCGACCGGGCGACGCGGGCCGGTCC
>NZ_JAAXOY010000759.1 GCF_012396155.1 Cellulomonas septica
CGACGCCGGGGCCGACTCGTGACGCTGGTCGTCGCCGCGTCGCTGTGGTCCACCCCGCCCGCGCTCCTCGCCGACGAGGCCGTGCGCCTCGCGGCCGCCGGGCTGCGGCGCTGGCACTGGGACGTGTCCGACGGGGTCTTCGCCGCACCCGGCGGGTTCGACCCCGACACCGTGTGCCGCCTGTCCCGCCTCACCGGGCTGCCCGGCGAGGCGCACCTCATGGTGTCCGACCCGCTCGCCGAGATCGACGCGTGGACCGCGGTGTGCGACACCGTGATCGTGCACGTCGAGGCCGCGGGCTGGGCGACGGCCGTGTCGCGGATCCGTGCCGCCGGGCGCCGTGCCGGTGTCGCGATCTCGCCGTCGACACCCCTGTCCGCGCTCGACGACCTCCCGCCCGACGTCGCCGTCCTCGTCATGTCCATCACCCCCGGCCAGGCGGGCTCGACCTTCCTCCCGTCGACGCTGTCCCGTCTGGACGCGCTCGCCGGCGACGGAGGTGCTGACGCCGACGATGGTCGTGACGTGGTCGGTGGTGGCGCGGGCCGCCGGGCGCTCGGCGTCGACGGCGGCGTCACGCTCGACCACGCGCACGACTGCGCCACTCACGGCGCGACGTGGGTCGTCAGCGGCTCCGCGCTGTGCGGGGCTGCTGACCCGGCGTCCTGGCTGGAAACCGCGAGCGCAGCACCCGTCGGCGCCTCGGACGACGCCCGCGTGGTGGAGCGGCGCCGCTAGACGGTCGGCCGCGTCGACCGTCGCCGCCGGACCCGGATCTCCGCCGCGCGGCCCGGGCCCGTCCGGCGCACGCGTGCGGCGACGCTGCCCCGGCGGGAGCATGGGACCGTCGCCGACGACGGGAGCGCACGATGAGCGAGCTGACCAGGACCACGACGGACCCCGACGAGATCCGCCGGTTCATCGAGGGCCACCACGCCACCCCCGCGCTCATCCGCGCCGTCTACCCGGAGGACCCGCGGATGCCCGCCGTCATCTTCCCCGAGGGCCCGAGCGGGCACGGCGCCGAGCGCGCGACGTGGGAGGAGTTCTTCGCGGCCCTCGCCGCGTCGAACCTCGCGTTCCAGTACCCCCTCCCCGCCACCCCTGGCGGCCACACGCCCCCGTTCTTCGAGCTCATCCAGCGCGAGGACGACTGACGGTCCCGGCCGCCCCCGCGTAGCCGGGGTGCACGTGAGCGGCGTGCGCCAGGATGGCCGCGTGCCGATCCTCCCCCGCGAGCGCGACCCCCGGCTCATCACGATCCGTCGCGGCGGCACGCTGACCGACGAGCACCACGTCCTCCTCGCCCGCTGGGCGCTCACGTGCGCCGAGCACGTCCTGCCGCTGTTCGCCCGGGAGAGCGACGACGACCGACCGGCCGAGGCGCTGCGCGTCGGCCACGCGTGGACGCGCAGCGAGGCCACCATGCGCGACGCGCACAACGCCGCCTTCCAGGCGAACGCCGCCGGCCGCGGGCTGTCCGACCCGGCGCGGTTCGCAGCCCTGTCCGCCGGTCAGGCCGTCGCCGTGGCG
>NZ_JAAXOY010000076.1 GCF_012396155.1 Cellulomonas septica
CGTCAGGCGGCGGCGGTCGCCAGGGCGGTCGCGGTCGCGAGGGCCTCGGGGATCGCCGCGAGGTGCACGTGCGCGACCTCGATGGGCTCGTACCCGGCGGCGACGACGGCGGCCGTGTCGTTCTCCTCGTGCGCGAGCACCGCGGCGAGCACGGGACCGAGCGGGCCGGTCTGGTCGCGCAGCGCGTCGGCGATGGCCTCGGAGACGCCCGACCGCTCGATGATCGAGTCGATCGACAGCTTGAGGTGCGACGCGACCGCGGACAGCATCCCGACGACGTACCCGGCGTCGGTCCCGGCGAGCCGCGAGCACGTGAGCGCGCGGGTCAGGACCGACCACAGGGGACCGACGGCGGCGGTGCGCGCGTCGACGAGCGACGCCATGGCGAGCGCGTTGAGCTGGCGCGGGCCGACGAGCACGACGGCCTGACGCACGGAGTCGATCCGCCGGCGCACGCCGCTCGCGGAGGAGTTCACGAGGTGCAGGACGCGCATCGTGAGCTCGGGGTCCGACTCGACGACGTGCACGACGGCGTCCTGGTCGGGGTACTCGGCGGACAGCAGCCGGACGAGCTCGAAGCACTGCACCTCGCCCGCGGACAGCTGGCGGCCGGCGTCGGAGCGGTGCCGCTCGAACATCGGGCCCTGCAGCAGGTCCGCACCGGCGGTCAGCGCGGCGTGGATGCGGTCGCGGGAGTCGGCGCGCTCGGCGATGACGTGCGCGCCGCACTTGTGCACGTGCGCGACGAGCTGGTCGAGGCGGTCGGCCTGCGCGGCGACGTCGATCTTCACGTAGTCGACGATCGAGAGGAACTCGTCGTGCGCGGGCATGCCCGTGTAGTCGCCGAGCGCGAGGCCGTAGCCCATGTGCTTGAGCGCGATGACCTGCTCGGCCGCGTCCTCGCCGGACGTCATGTGCCCGGGGATCTCGACGACGACCCCGCCGCCGGCGGGCGGCAGGTCGTGGCCGCCCATCATCACGCGGGTCGTGGCGCGCAGGATCAGCAGCTTGTCGCCGGACAGGAGGTCCGCGTCGAGGATCCGGTACTGCGCCTCGACGAGGTGCTCGACCCGGTGCTCGGGCTCGACGGAGCCGTCGGGGGCCATGACGGACGCACGGACCGCGTACCCGAACACGGACCTGTCCGGGTGCACGATCGGCTGGCGGTGGACGACGGCCGATCCGACGTGGGCGGGCGGCTGGTCCAGCTGGTACATGCGGTCGTCCCTCTCCTCCGAGGTGCGAAGTGGTGCTGGTCCACCTATCGGCAGGAGCCGCGCGGAACTGAGGAGACGGGTCCGAGCACGCCCGTCCGGGCGTGCTCGTGGTGGCCCGGCGTCAGCCGACGGGGGCGCGCAGCGGCCAGTCCTCGTCGAGCACGGACTGCACGGCGAGGCCGCGGGCCCGGTCGACGAGCACGGGCGCGAGGAGGTTGGCGGTGGGCGGCTCGCCGGCGGCGCCGGGGTGCACGACGACGAGCACGACGACGTCGGCGGGGTCGGTGTCGTCGCCGAGGACGCCCGGGCGGATCCGCGGGTGGTAGTCGGGGAAGTACAGCGTCGGGCTGACGACGAAGAGGCGGACCTCGCGCTCGTCGGCGTCGACGGACCGCAGCGCGAACAGCACGCCGGTGTCGTCGAGCGCGTCGAGCACGTAGGAGGTGCGTCCGGGCAGGCCCGGCAGGGCGGTGACGAGCCGCAGCTCGCCGGGCACGTCGAGGACGTGACCGCCGACGGCGACCGGGACGGTGGCGGGGGCGATGTTCATCGGAGGAAGTCCATGAGGCTCGGCTGGAGGACCTTGGCAGCGGCGCCGAGAGCGCCGTTGTACGCGACCTCCTGCATCTGGATGTCGAGGATCGTCTGCGCGAGGTCGATGTCCTCGATCCCCGACAGCTGCGTCTTGGTGGTGAGCTGGTTGCTCACGATCGAGGTCTGCGCGGAGCCGACCTGGTTCTGCCGGGCACCGACGGACGACAGCTCGGTGAGCATGGCGTCCATGCGGTCGTCGATGGCGTTCAGATGGGTCGTGGAGTCCCCGCCGCTGCGCAGCGTCGCGGCGACCTGGTCGAGCAGCGCGAACACGGACGTCGCGCCCTCGCCGAAGACCGCGGACCCGTCGGCGTCGACGCGGACCGTGGTGGCGTCACCGACGCGGCGGTCGACGGACGCGCCCGCGGTGCCGGTCCAGCTGTAGTCGGCCTGGAACGCGCGACCGGCGTCCGAGGTGCCGGCGAAGACGGTGCGTCCCGCGTAGGACGCGTTCGCCTGGTCCATGAGCGAGTCCCGGACGCCCTCGATCTCGGCGGCCAGGGCCTCGCGCGACGTCGGGCCGAGCCCGCCGTTGCCGCCCTGGATGGTGAGGTCGCGGGCCCGGCGCATGGCGGTCATCGACGACTGCAGCGCCGCGTCGACCGTCGTGAGCCACGAGTCGCCGTCGGTCGCGTTGCGCGCGTACTGCGTGAGCGCGCGCTGCTCGCCGCGCAGGCGCAGCACGTCGGAGGCGCCGGCGGGGTCGTCGGACGGCACGGAGATCTTCTTGCCGCTCGAGAGCTTCGCCTGCAGGTCCGCCATGGACGTGAGGTTGCCCTGCAGGTTGGACAGCGTCTGGCGCTGCACGGTCAGGTGCGTCACCCGGGGGATCATCGCGTCACCTTCCGACGAGGCCGGTCTTGTTGATGAGCACGTCGAGCATCTGGTCGACGGCGGTGAGGACGCGCGCGGCGCCCTCGTAGGCCCGCTGGAAGGCGAGCATGTTCACGGTCTCCTCGTCGGTGTCCACGCTGGTCGCCGCGAGCTGCTGCTGCTCGGCGGTCGCGCGGGCGGACTCGGCGACCTTGGCGCGCGAGCTCGCGCTCGAGGCGCGGACGCCGAGGTCGACGACGGTCGACGACCAGTGGGCGTCGGGACCGGTCTGGCTGGTCTTGAGCGCGGCGATCGCGTCGCCGACGGTCCCGTCGAGGGGGCCCTTGGTGGGGTCGGCGACGGCGACGTCCGCGGCGGACGTGATCGCGACGGTCAGGCCGAGCGCGGCGGGCCGGCCGGCCTGGAACGTCCAGAAGTCGCCGGTGGTGCGGCCGTCGGCGGTGACCGCGCCGCCGTGCAGCGTGTTGACCTGGTCGGCGATGGTGGTCGCGAGCGCGTCGTAGCGGGCGGCATGCTCACCGAGGCCGCCGTCGAGGCCCGCGCTCTGCGTGGGGCGCTCGGCCCACACGACGGTGACGGCCTGGCCGGCGGTGGCCTGCGCGAACGACGCGGCGCCGGTGACGGCGAGCTCGTGGACGCGCTTGCCGGACACGAGCGCGTTGCCGCCGACGAGGACGTCGACCTGGCCGTTCTCGCGGGTCGTGGTGCTCGCGCCGACGAGCGACGAGAGCTGCGTGACGAGCTGGTCGCGGCGGTCCATGAGCTCGTTGGCGGTGCCGCCCGCGTTGGTGATCTCGAGGATGCGGGCGTTGAGGTCGGCGACGCCCGCGGCGGTCGTGTTGACCTGCTCGACGAGCCCGGCGGTGGTCGTGCGGGCCTGCGTCCACTGCGTCTGGACGGAGGTGTAGAGGCTCGCGATGCGGTCGGCGACGGCCTTGGAGTCCTGGAGGACGACGGCGCGCGCGGCGTTCTTGTCGGGGGTGTTCGACAGGTCGGACCAGGCGCCCCACATCGTGGCGAGCTGGCTCGCGAGGCCGGTCTCGCCGGGCTCGCCGAGGCTCTTCTCGAGCACGCCGTACGCCTCGGCCCGCGCCGACAGGTACGACGCGCCCGCGGTCTGGGTGCGCAGGCGCAGGTCGAGGAACACGTCGCCGAGGCGCTCGATGCCGGTGACGCGCACGCCCTCGCCGGCGCCGTTGTTGACGGAGAACATCGACGGGACGTTGGCGGAGGGGAGGGCCGACAGGGACGCGCGCTGGCGCGTGTAGCCGACGGTGTTCGCGTTGGCGACGTTCTGCCCCGCGACGTCGAGGGCCTGCCGCTGCGCGATCAGGGAGCTCAGCGCGGTGCCGAGGCCGGAGAAGGTGCTCATGCGGGTGGGTGTCTCCTCAGAAGGTGCGGTCGACGAGGCGCGCGGCGGGTGCGGCCGCCGCGGTCGTGCCCGCGCCCGTGTACGTGTGGACGTCCTGCAGCGTCGCGAGCGTCTCCTGGGTCGCGCGGTGCGACAGCGCGAGGAGCTCGCGGTTGCCGTCGGACAGCTGGGCGATCTCGGCGGCGAGCGTCGCGAAGGCGTCGCGGTGCGCGCGCAGCAGGTCGTCCCAGGGGGCCGGTGCGGCGGCGGCGATCTCGGCGAGGCTCGCGTCGCCGGGCAGGCCGAGCGTGACGGCGGCGAGCTCGGCGGCGAGCGCGCGCCCGAGCTCGGCGGTGCGGATCTCGTCGAGCACCGTCTCGACCTCGCGGGTCGCGTGCCCGAGCCACCGCGAGCGCCCGCTCGTGAGGATCAGCTGCTCCTCCTCGAGCTTGAAGAGCAGGAGCTCGAGCAGGTTCCGCTGCTGCCACAGTGCGTCGGAGAGCCCGTTGAGGGGCATGGGGGTGTCCTCCAGGTCCTGCCCGCCGGGGTCCGTCGGGCGTCTGCTCCCTCCATCGGCACGGGTCGGGCGATTGTGACGAGTTCGCCGGAGATCGCGTGGTCCGGGGGTGGGAGCGCTGTCACACCATCGGGTCACCGGCGTGTCGTCGAAGCGGTTCCGGACTCACCCGTCCGGTGCGCCTGGAAGCGTCCGAATGCTCCCGCAGGGCCATTCGGGTGTGATGCGCGTCACACCGATTGCCTGCGGAAACGCTCTCATGAATCGTTTCCGGGTGTTCGCGCAGGACGAACCGGACGGTGCCTGAACTGGGCGCGTGTCCAGTCACGGGTGAAGCCGAACCCATGACTCAAGGGTGCTGGCACCTGGGCCGAACGAGTGCAGGTGAGCAACAACACAGCGGCGACCGACGAGCTCGTCACGACGCACCTGCCCCTCGTCGGCTACGCGGTCAGCGAGATGCTGCACCGCGTCCCCCCGACCGTCTCGCGCGACGAGCTCGCGTCGGCCGGCAGCCTCGCGCTCGTGCTCGCCGCCCAGGCGTACGACCCGGCGACCGGCGTGCCGTTCGCCCGCTACGCCTCGCTGCGCATCAAGGGTGCGCTCGTCGACGAGCTGCGCTCGATGGACTGGGCGTCCCGCGGGGCCCGGCAGCGCGTCCGCGAGCTCGCCGCCACCACCGAGCGGCTCACGAGCGTGCTCAAGCGCAAGCCGACGCGTGAGGAGCTCGCGCACGCCATGGGCGTCGACCTCCGCGCCGTCGACGACGCGACCCGCGACGCCGAGCGCCGGGTCCTGTCCATGGACGCGACCGAGGGTGCCGTCGCCGACCTCGTCGTCGACCGCGAGCTCACGCCCGAGGAGAGCGTCCTCGCCGACGAGCGCCACCGCTGGCTGCGCGCCGCCGTCGTCACGCTGCCCGACCGCCTGCGCACCGTGATCGAGGGCCTGTTCCTCCAGGACCGCAGCGTCGCCGACCTCGCCGCCGAGCTCGGCGTCACGCAGTCCCGCATCAGCCAGCTGCGCACCGAGGCCCTCGGCCTGCTGCGCGACGGCATGAACGCCGGCCTCGACCCCGACCTCGTGCCCGCCCCCGAGCGCGCCGACGGCGTCGCCGAGCGCCGCCGCCAGTCCTACTTCGCCGCCGTCGCCGCACGTGCCGCGCTCGTCACGTCGATCCCGACCGCCGACCGGCTGTCGGTCGTGCCGAGCCAGCGCGACGTCGTCGCCGCACCCGACGGCACGCCCGTCGTGGCGCGCCTGCGCGGCGCCTGATCCTCGGCGGCCGACGCCGGCCGGGGGACCGTCGAGAAATTCCTCGACGTAATCCCTCACCGACCGTCGGAACCCGCCGATCTGCAGGGTGTGCCCACGGATGGGCCGCTCCGGACCCGAATCAAGGAGGAAGAGAACCATGGGTCTCTCGATCAACCAGAACATCGCCGCGGTCAACTCGTACCGCAACCTCTCGAACACCCAGAACGACCTGAGCAAGTCGCTCGAGAAGCTGTCGTCGGGCTTCCGCATCAACCGTGCGGCGGACGACGCGGCCGGTCTGGCCATCTCCGAGGGTCTGCGTTCGCAGGTCGGTGGCCTCAAGGTCGCCGCCCGCAACGCCCAGGACGGCATCTCGGTCGTGCAGACCGCTGAGGGCGCCCTGACCGAGGTCCACTCCATCCTGCAGCGTGTGCGTGACCTCGCGGTGCAGGCGGGCAACGACTCGAACAACACCGAGGCGCGCGCCAACATCAAGACCGAGTCGGACTCGCTCGTCTCGGAGCTCGACCGCATCGCCAAGTCGACCAACTTCAACGGCACCAAGCTGCTCGACGGCTCGACCTCGTCGCTGAAGTTCCAGGTCGGTGCCGACGGCAACGCCGACAGCCAGATCACGGTCAACCTCGGTGGCGCGAACGTCAAGGCGATCGCCCAGAACCTCGCGGGTGGCAGCCTCACGACCACGGGTTCGTCCTTCGCGGCGACCCTCGGCTCGCTGACGACGGCCGCGGCCACGTTCACGAGCACCAACGCGACGACCGGTGTCACCACGGCCATCACGACGGGCACGCTCAGCGACACCGCCGGCGGTGCCGGCTTCCAGAGCGTCGAGGAGTACGCCTCGGCGCTGCGTTCGGACGCCGCCTTCGCCTCGAAGTTCACGGTGTCGGTCACCAAGGACGCGAACGGCGCCGGCACCGGCATCGTCGTCTCCGCGCTCGACGGTGGCACGGTCTCCACGACGGCCGCCCCGGCCGCCGGCCTGGCGACCGGTGGCTCGACGGGCACCGCCCTCACGGGTGGCGTCGCGTTCGACTCCGCCGCGAACGCGCAGGCGTCCATCACGCTGATCGACGCGCAGATCAAGTCGGTCTCGACGGCCCGTGCCGGTCTCGGTGCCCTCCAGAACCGCTTCGAGCACACGATCAAGAACGTGAACGTCGCGGTGGAGAACCTCTCCGCCTCGGAGTCCCGCATCCGCGACACGGACATGGCGTCGGAGATGGTCTCCTTCACCCGCGCGCAGATCCTGTCGCAGGCCGGCACGGCGATGCTCGCGCAGGCCAACCAGATCCCCCAGGGCGTCCTGTCCCTCCTGCGGTGATCGACCCGGTGACCGACCCCCGACCGGGAACGGCCACCACCTGAAGCGCTCCGGTGGCGGGCGGCCCACCAGCCGCCCGCCACCGGCGCCTCAGCCCTGAACCACCACCCCCGACGAGCGGAGCGACGACGCATGGCGACCATGGGCATCGACGGCCTGGTCTCCGGTCTGCAGACGACCGACCTCATCAACCAGCTGATGCAGGTCGAGTCCGCGCCGCAGACCCTGCTGAAGTCGAAGCAGTCGGCGACGACCAACCTCGTGACCGCCCTGCAGTCGCTCAACACCAAGGTCTCGTCGCTCAAGGACGCGGCCACGAAGGCCGCCACCGCCTCGTCCTGGGACGTCACGAAGGCCACCGCCTCGGCTGCGTCGGTCACCGCGACGACGGGCGCCGGGAGCACCCCGACCGAGCTGACGTTCCGCGTCGACGCGCTCGCCTCGAGCCAGGTCTCGCTGACCGACTACGCCGCGCTCCCCGCCGCGGGCGAGAAGCTCACGTTCAAGGCCCCCGACGGCACCCTCACCGAGGTCACCGTCGGCGCCGACGCCGCCGCCACGGCTCGTGCCATCAGCGCGTCGAAGGCCGGCGTCAACGCCGTCGCCGTCACCGTCGGCGGGACCACGCGACTCCAGCTCACCGCCGCCGAGAGCGGCGAGGAGCACGCCTTCACGGCCTGGGCGGGCACCGCGGCGCAGGTCGGCGCCGGCACCGCCACGAGCCTGCCGCTCGTCGAGACGCGCGCCGCGAAGGACGCGCAGATCACGCTGTGGGCCGGCGTCGCCGGGGCCGAGCAGCAGGTCACGTCCTCGACCAACACGTTCTCCGACGTCCTCGTCGGGACGTCGATCACCGTCTCGAAGGTCGAGGCGGATCCCGTCACGCTGACCGTCAGCCGCGACACCGCCGCCGTCACCTCGCTCGCGTCCGGCCTCGTCGGCGCGCTCGGCGTCGTCCTCTCCGAGGTCGCGTCGCGCACCGCGACCACCACGACGACCGCGGCGGACGGCGGCACCGTGATCAGCGGTGGCCTCTTCGCGGGCGACTCCGCGGTGCGGTCGCTCAAGCAGGCCCTGCAGACGGCGGCGTCGTACCCCGTGGACGGCTCGTCGCCGTCCGAGGTCGGCATCTCGATCAGTGCGAAGGACGGCACGTTCGCGTTCGACGAGGCGAAGTTCAAGGCCGCGCTCGCAGCCGACCCGGACAAGGTCGAGAAGATCGTCTCCGGTCTGGCGCAGCGCGTCGCCGACGTCGCGAAGGGCGCCTCGGACTCCGTCGACGGCACCCTCACCCGCAAGATCACCGGGCAGCAGGACCTCGTCAAGGACCTCGGCACCCAGATCGACGCGTGGGACCGCCGCCTCGAGGTGCGCCGCGAGAGCCTCCAGAAGACGTACTCGGCGCTCGAGGTCACGCTCTCCAACCTGCAGTCGCAGTCGAGCTGGCTCGCCGGCCAGCTGTCGTCCCTGTCCGCGTCGTCGAGCTCCTGACGCCCACCGGAAGGTCGCACCCCATGCCTGACATCCGTTCGCGGTACGTGGCCGACGCGGTCGCCACGGTCGGACCCGCGCGTCTGCTCACGATGCTCTACGACCGGATGCTGGTCGACGTCGACCGCGCGGCCGAGTCGTTCGAGGCCGGGGAGGTCGTCGCCGGTCGCGGGCACCTCCAGCACGCGCAGGAGATCGTCGCCGAGCTCATCGTCAGCCTCGACGAGGCGGCGTGGGACGGCGGCCCGCAGCTCATGTCGATCTACCGCTTCCTGCTCGGCGAGCTCATCCGCGCCGGTGCGCGCGGCGACGTCGAGATCACCCGGTCCTGCCGCGCGCTGATCGAGCCGCTCGCGGAGGCCTGGCACGAGGCGGCGCGCTCGCTCGCGCAGGTCCAGATCCCCACCCCGGCGGACGCGCCCGCGCTGGAGACCGCGACCGCGGTCGGCCTGCTCGGCGTCGGCTGACCATGCTCGCCCCGGCG
>NZ_JAAXOY010000760.1 GCF_012396155.1 Cellulomonas septica
CGCACCGCGGTGCTCGGCGCTCGGCGCTGCTGGTCGGTGCCGTCGTCGCGGCAGCGGTCCTCGTCCTCGGCGGCGTGCAGGTCGTGCTGGACCGACGCGCGGCCGCCGTCGACGGGCGGATCGCCGCGCTCCGCGGCGCGAGCGCGGACGTCGGCACCGAGCTGACGGCGCTCTGGGAGATCGAGCCCGGCCTGGCCTGGTTCCCGCTGCTGGTCGAGGGCAGCACCGGCATCGGTCCGGCGACGCTCGACGACGGGTCGCACGGCGTCGTCGCGCGCGACCTCGGCACCGGCGACGTCGTGTGGTCGGTCCCGATCGGTCAGCCGGGCGGTGCGAGCACGGCGGCGTGGGCCGGTGCGGTCACGTGCGCTCCTCCGCCCGCCGGGCTGTCCGACCCGAACCGCGTGCCGGAGGTGCTCGTGTGCCACACCACCGACGCGCAGGCGGGCGTCGGTGACACGCCGGAGGTGCCCTCGTCGTGGTCGCGGGTGGTCGTCGTCGACCTGCGGAGCCACGCGGTCCGCTCGTCCGTCGACGTCCCCCGCACACCGGTCGCCGCGGTGCTGGGCGACGTCGTCGCGCTCGGCCTCGTCGACGGTGAGCGGCACGTCGAGGTCGTGGCGGTCGACACCGCGACGGGCACCGAGCGGTGGCGGTACCGCGACCCGGAGGCACTGCCCGCGTACGCCGACGACGCGTCGTGGGTGTCGTTGGGCGCAGCCGGCGGGCACGTCGTCGTCTACGACACGACGGGCGAGACGTACGCGCTCGATGCCGACGGCGAGCGGGTCGACGGCCTCCGGTCGGACGCCGGCGCGCCCGACGCGCAGTGGCTGACGCTCCCCGCCGACGACGGCCGCAATCGCGTGCTCCGCCCGGGCGAGCCCGACCTCCTGGTCCGGGGAACTCTCGCCCGCCGCACGCTCGACGACGGCAGCGCCCCCGGGCTCGAGGTGTCGAGCATCGGCTCGCGCACCTGGGGCTGGGACGCGGCGACGGGCGAGCAGCGCTGGGAGTCGGCGGTCGCCGTGTCGTCGTCGCTGGAGCTGACGGCCGTCGTCGCGGAGGGGCGCGTCCACACGACGGCCTCCTCGGGCGTCCGGACGCTCGACGCGCGCACCGGGGAGCTGCTCTGGGCCTACGACGTGCCGGGGGGCGTCGTGCGCAGCAGCGTGGTGTGCGACGGCCCCCACGTCGCGGTCCTCGGCGGCACCGACGACGGGAGGCTCGCGCTCTCCGTGCTCGACCGCCGGACGGGTGAGCTCGTGCGGGAGATCCCGCTGCCGCGGGAGGTCGAGTGGGCGTACCCGCTGGGACCGTACGTCCTCGCGGCGACGGAGCGGGCCGCGACCGTCCTCGGCTGAGCCGCCCCACGCGTCGCCCGCTCCGCGCGGTGCGCATGCGGTCCCGACGCCACCCGGCGGTCGGTGCGTCCACGCCGCGGAGGTACCCTCGCGCATGGCCCGCGGTGACCGTCTCTCCTTCGTCGAGCTCGTCGAGGACGAC
>NZ_JAAXOY010000761.1 GCF_012396155.1 Cellulomonas septica
CCGTCGGGTCCCGTGTCCTGCACGCCGAGGTCGAGGACGGCGGCGTCGGTCGCGGCGCGTGCCGGGTCGACGGGCCGGTCGAGCTGCTGGACGTGCGGGTCAGGCGCGCCTGCGCCAGCAGCGCCGACACGGGCGCGAGGTCAGGGCGTCCACCAGGGCTCGCGGACGGCGTCGCAGACGACGGTGACGTGCGGGCGGAGTCGCCGAGCCCGACGACGGCGTCGGCCTCCGCCGGGGTCAGGTCCGTCAGGCGGACCGCCCACCGTGGGTCGGTGCCGACCTGCACCTCGGTGCTGCTGCGTCGCAGGACGCGCAGGCCAGGACGCAGACGCATGAGCTCCTCCTCGGACGGTCGCGCCACTGTGGCACCGACCGCCGCGCACCGGAGCACGTCGTCCACAAGCTCCCGGGCCGGGGACGACGAGCGGCGCCGTCCGAGCGGACGGGTCGGGGGAACGCGAGCGGCGCCGGTCGACCGGACGGGTCGGGGAACACGAAGGGCGCCGTCCGACCGGACGGCGCCCTCTGCGCGGTGGTGCTCAGGCCTTGCCGAGGATGCGGTTGAGCTTGGTGCCGCAGACCGGGCACGTGGCCTTCGCCATGCGTCGCCCGGAGTCCGACACGACGACCTCGCCCTCCGCCTCGCGCTTCTCCTTGCACTTCACGCAGTAGAACTCGCCTGCATAGGTGTCCGCCATCGGGTTCCCTCCCACGGTCTCGAGCACCGGACCGGGGGACGGTGCCGGTGGCCGGCCGCGGTCCCGACGGGTGCGCCCGAGCGTCGTCCACAGTAGCGGCGCAGGACCCCCGCGACCGCGTGATCATGCGGAACACGCCGCGCGCGAGCGGGTGAAGAGCGGGACGAGCCCACCCGGGAGGGCTACCGTGCAGGTGTGCAGCCCACGGACGACCTGTCGCAGGTCGAGGTCCGCCGTTCGCGCCGGCGTGCGCGCACGGTGACGGCGTGGCGCGAGGGCGACAAGACGATCGTCGCGATCCCGGCGCGGTTCACGCGTGCGCAGGAGCTCGAGTGGGTGCGCCGGATGATGACGCGGCTCGCCGCGCAGGAGCGTCGCCGGCGGCCGTCGGACGAGGAGCTCGCGGCGCGCGCCGCCGACCTCTCCGCCCGCTACCTGGGGGGACGGGCGCGCCCGACGAGCGTCGCGTGGTCGAGCAACCAGGGCCGCCGGTGGGGGTCGTGCACCCCGAGCGACGGGACGATCCGGCTGTCCGACCGGCTGCGCGGCATGCCGCGGTGGGTCGTCGACTACGTGCTGCTGCACGAGCTCGCGCACCTGCTGCACGCGGGGCACGGGCCCGACTTCTGGGCGGAGCTCGACGCGTACCCGCGGACGCAGCGCGCGATCACCGACGCGGGTGTCGCGCTCCTCACGGCGGACGTGACGCTCGCGGAGTCGGTCATCGCGGCGGACGTCGAGATCGACGCGATCGAGCGCGACCTGGACGAGCGCTGCGTGCTCCT
>NZ_JAAXOY010000762.1 GCF_012396155.1 Cellulomonas septica
CGCAGCGGCGGACGAGCCGGACTGCAGGTCGGCCTCGGCACCGGCGAGGAGCTCGCGCTCCCACTCGGCGAGCGGCTCGGCGTCGGCCTCGGCACCCTCCGCGGCGGCGGTGCGGCCCGAGTGGCGCTTGAGCAGGCCGTCGGCGGCGGCGTCCGCGATCACGCGGGTGAGCAGCTGGACGGCGCGGATCGCGTCGTCGTTGCCCGGGATCGGGTAGTCGACGACGTCCGGGTCGCAGTTCGTGTCGAGGATCGCGACGACCGGGATGCCGAGCTTGCGCGCCTCGTCGACCGCGAGGTGCTCCTTGTTCGTGTCGACGATCCACACGGCCGAGGGGACCTTGGCCATGTCACGGATGCCGCCGAGGGTCTTGCTGAGCTTGTCCTTCTCGCGACGCAGGACGAGCAGCTCCTTCTTCGTCAGGCCCGAGGCCGCGACGTCGTCGAAGTCGATCTGCTCGAGCTCCTTGAGGCGCTGCAGGCGCTTGTGGACCGTCGAGAAGTTGGTGAGCATGCCACCCAGCCAGCGCTGGTTGACGTACGGCATGCCGACGCGCGCGGCCTGCTCGGCGACGGGCTCCTGCGCCTGCTTCTTGGTGCCGACGAAGAGGATCGAGCCACCGTGCGCGACGGTCTGGCTGACGAAGTCGTACGCGCGGTCGATGTAGGACAGCGACTGCTGCAGGTCGACGATGTAGATGCCGTTGCGCTCGGTGAAGATGAAGCGCTTCATCTTGGGGTTCCAGCGGCGGGTCTGGTGCCCGAAGTGGACACCGCTCTCGAGCAGCTGGCGCATGGTCACGACGGCCATGGCACGTCCTTCCGGCGCGCACCGGCCGGTGCGCGCGTCTGGGCGGGGCCGCCTCGGCGGACCCGCGTCTCGGTTGTCGGCTCCGACACCAGGTCGAGGCCCCTGGCACCACGTCAGGGGCTGCGCCGCGGACCCCCGACGAGCGGGACGTCCTGCGGACCGGTGCAGCGCCCGACCCCGGTCGAGGTCCGCGAGGCGGACGACGAGGCGGGTCGGTGGTGCGCGATGTCGACCGGCACGGACCGGTCGCAGGGGAAGTCTAGCCGACGTCGGGCCGTGCCCCGTCCGGCGCCCGTGCGAC
Organism: Cellulomonas septica; assembly: GCF_012396155.1. Classification (GTDB taxonomy): domain Bacteria; phylum Actinomycetota; class Actinomycetes; order Actinomycetales; family Cellulomonadaceae; genus Cellulomonas; species Cellulomonas septica. The sequence goes on from NZ_JAAXOY010000762.1 coordinate 1,112, forward strand.
CCGTCCCCAGCCCGGAACCGACCGCGCCCGTCCACCGTCGCGGCCTGATCCCGGCGCGACGGTCACGTTCCGCGTCACGCTCGGCACGTGTCCAGCCTCTCGCTCCCCCGTCGACGCGTCCCCCGACAGCCGACCCACGGCGGCACGTCGTCCCGCCGTCGGGCGCGGCTTCCCGCCCGCGTGGTCTCGACCGTGGTCACGCTCGGCACCGTCACCACGCTCGTGTCCGCATCGGCGCTCCCCGCGCCGGTGTCCGCATCGACGGCGGACACCGGCGCGCCGGACGTCCGACGACCGGTGGCCCGCTACGTCTGGCCGCTCGAGCCGCCCGTCGAGGTCACGGCCCCGTTCGAGGCCCCACCCGCCCCCTGGGCGGCCGGGCACCGCGGCGTCGACCTCCGGGCGGCGGCG
>NZ_JAAXOY010000763.1 GCF_012396155.1 Cellulomonas septica
CGGCCTCGGCCACCCGGCCCGGGGCGCTTGCCGGGTCGGCTGTCGCGGTGCGGCACGTCAGGCGGGGACGGGCGTGAGGGCGCCGACGGCGCGGAGCACGAACGTCTCGGTCTGCTCGATCGCGCGCTCGCGCTCGGCGCCGCCCTGGGGCACGCCGCGGCCGGACAGGCACGCGTTGACGAGCGGGACGATCGTGTCGACGTCCTGGTCGGGGAAGACGCCCGACGCGATCCCGGCGGCGAGGATGCGGCGCAGGATCTGCTCGACGACGACGACGTGCTCGCGGACCCGCTGCTGGGCGCCGCGGGACAGGACGGAGCGCAGCTCGGGCCCGGGGGCGACGTGGTAGACGCGCGTCAGGGACGCCTGCTGCCGGACGTAGGTGCGCAGCTGCTCGACGGGGTCGTCGATGTCGTCGAGCGAGCGCTGCAGGGTGGCGGTGTACTGCTCGGTCTCGTGCGTGATGAAGCCGAGGAGCAGCGCCTCCTTGTCGGGGAAGTGGTTGTAGACGGCGGTGCGTCCGACGCCGGCGGCCTGGGCGATCTCGGCGAGCGTGATGGCGTCGAAGCCGCGCTCGGCCATGAGGGCCGACAGCGCGGCGAAGAGCTTGCTGCGCGTCTGCTCGCGGTGCTCGTGCAGCGACCCGCCGATGATCTTGGGCATGGTGACATCGTCTCACGTTCTGTCAGAAACCGAGCCCCACGCCCATCCGCTGGTCACCGGCCCGCGCGCGGCCGCGCGAACACCCCGCCGATGAACCCGAGCACGGCGCCCACGAGGATCAGCGGCACGCCGTTGGTCACCACGAACGCGTCGTCGACGGGGAACTGCAGCTGCGCGACGAGCGCCCCGATCCCGAGCAGCGCCGCGAGGATCGCCGATCGCCGGATCTGCTTCCCCGACCCGGTGAGCCCGAGCAGCATGATCAGCGCGAGCAGCGCGACCAGCAGGGTCGCGGCCACCGCCGCCGCGATGCTGATCGCGACCTCGTTGCCCGTCGACGCCTCCGTGACGACCAGCTCGAGGTCGACGACCTGACCGTCGAGCCAGGGCAGCAGGGCCCCCGCGATCATCGCGAGCGCACCGAGCCACACGAGCCACCGCTTCGCGACGGGCCGCCAGTCGCGTGCCGTCTGGGTGAGCGTCGCCGCACCCTCGACGGACCCGGCCGCGTCGCTCGCCACGACGGTCACCGCACGGGACCGCTGCGTCCCGCCGTCGGGCAGGGGTGCGTCGAACGAGAGCTGCACGCGCGCGACCTGACCGGGGGCCACGGTGAGCTGGTCCTGCGAGAACGTGAACCGTGCCCGCCCGAGCTCGTCGCGGGCCGCGAGCCGCACGGTCAGGGGTGACGTGCCCGCGCGGTTGTCGACGTCGACCGCGAACGCCCCACGACGCGCCTCGGTCGAGACCGTCGCGGGCTGCAGCGCGACGCGGGCCGTCGTGATCGGGTCGGCCGGCGCGCTCACGTCGAGCACGCCCGTCGCCTCGACCTCGCGCCGCCCGTCCGAGACGACCAC
>NZ_JAAXOY010000764.1 GCF_012396155.1 Cellulomonas septica
GTCGGCCCTCCGCGGCCGCACGGTCCGACTCGAGCGCGGCGAGCTCGTCGCGGCGCCGCACGTCGTGCGCCCACCACAGCGGCGTCCCGTAGATCGCGACGGACTGCAGCAGCAGGAGGACCGCCTCGCGCGGCGGCGCCCCGAGCGCCAGCACGACGAGCGGCGTGACGACGACGAGGACGACGACTGTCACGACGATCCGCCGGCGCACCGTCTCGCGGGTCAGCAGCGCGGCGGTGTAGAGCGCGTCGAAGAGGGCGACGAGCGTCGCGACGCTGCCGCCGAGCGCCGCGTCGAGCAGCGCGCACCCGGCCGCGACGAGCAGCACCCCCACGGGGTGCCGACGCTTCACGACGAGCGCCGTCGACGCGACGACGAGCAGCGCGACGTGCCACAGGCCGACCCGCTCGGCGACGCTGTCGGGCACCCACGGCGGCGCGGGGCTCGCGACGCCGAGCCCGATGAGCACCAGCCCGAACAGCAGCGTCGCGACCGCCGCGGTCCGGTCGTCCCACCAGCCGCGTGCCCGGACGACCCGCACGATCCGTGCACCGCGGTCCCACCAGCCGACGTCGGACGCGTCCGACGTGACCGTCGGGGACGGCGACGTCGACGTCCGCGGCACGCTCGTGTCGTCGCGGCCGCCGGCTCGGTCCGTAGCCCGGGGGTCGGCCGCGTGGCGGCCGGCTGCGTCGACGGCGTCGTCGCGCACCTCGCCCGTCGCCTCGGTCACCCGCCCATCCCAGCACAGCGTCAGACAGAGGCCGTCGTCCGAAGGATGTACGCCGCCGCACGGGATCGGCCGTCCGCCCGACGCGGCGTGCGGGCTCCCACCACGAGGGTGGCGGCATGACCGAGCTGGTGGACCTGATCCGTGAGAACCCCGTCGCCGCGCTGGTCGTGGCGTGCGAGGTGGCGTTCTGGGTGTTCCTCGTCGCCGCCGTGGTGGCGCGCTACGGGCTGCGGTGGCGACGCACGTCGACCGTCCTGCTGCTGTGCGAGCCCGTGCTCGAGGTCGTGCTGCTCGTCGCGACCGTCGGGGACCTGCTGCGCGGCAGCGAGCCGACGTGGACGCACGGTCTCGCCGCCCTGTACCTGGGCTTCACCGCGGGGTTCGGGAAGTACACGATCCACAAGGTCGACGCGTGGGTCGCGTGGCGCTTCGCGGGCGGGCCGCGGCCCCCGCGCGTGCCGAAGACGGGGGCACCGGCACGGGCGCACGAGTGGCGCATGTGGGGCCGCGTGGTCGTCGCGTGGGTCGTGGCCGCGGTCGTCCTCGGGGTGCTGCTGCTCATCGCGCAGGAGCCCGACCAGCGCGAGGTGCTGCTCGGGTGGCTCGGGCGCGCGACGCTCGTGCTCGTCGTGTGGTTCGTCGCGGGACCCGTCTGGACGGAGCTCTCGACGCGCGGCCGCCCGGCCGACGACGCCGACG
>NZ_JAAXOY010000765.1 GCF_012396155.1 Cellulomonas septica
CGCGTCGGGCTGCGCGGGCGTGGGCTTGTCGAGCGGCACGTCGGGCCGCTGCTCGTCGTCGCGGCGCTCTCCGCCGGGGTTCTCGCTCATGCGTCGCCTCCTGTCGCGGGCCGAGTCGCCCAGTCGGATCGAATCGGCGCGGCGCACGGCGTGTCAAGGAACCACGCGTACCGGACATCTCACCTCCGGGTGAACCCTGGGCGCGCGTCCCCCCGGGTCGGTAGGCTCGCGCTGCCCTCCCCGCCCCTGACGTGGGGAGGCACGCGGCCACCAGGCCCGCCACGTCCCGGCCGGCCCTGCGCCGGTCGGCCCCTGCACGAGGAGCGCGATGTCGTACGAGCAGCAGCCGGCCCACCACCCGTCCGGCACGGACCAGGCCCGCACGTGGGCGACCCTCGCGCACCTGGGCGGGATCCTCGCCTACTTCTTCATCGGGTGGGTCCCGGCGCTCGTCATCTGGCTCGTGCACCGCGAGCGCGGCGGCCAGGCGGCCGAGCAGGCCCGCGTCGCCCTCAACTTCCAGCTCACGCTGCTGGTGGGTCTCGTCGTCGCCAAGATCGTCGAGAACCTGCCCGCCATCGGAGTGATCGGCTGGATCGCGATCATCGGCATCGGCATCATCAGCCTCGTCCTGTCGATCCTCGCAGCCGTAGCCGTCAACAAGGGCGGCTCGTACCGTTACCCCTTCTCGCTGGAGCTCGTGCGATGACCACCCCGCAGCCCGACCCGTGGGCCAAGCAGCCCGACCCGAACGCCACCCCCGGCCAGCCCGCGGGTGACCCCGCCGGCCAGCCGTACGGTGCGCAGCAGCCCTACGGCGCGCAGTACGGCGCCCAGCAGCCCTACGCCGGCGCCCCGCAGGGCTCCCCGGCCGGCTACGCGCAGCCCGCGGCGCCCCTGCGCCCGGACGACGAGAAGACGTGGGCGATCGTCGGCCACCTGCTGCCGCTGGTCGGCGTCGGCTTCATCGCCCCGCTGGTCATCTGGCTCGTGTTCCGCGGCCGTGGCCCGTTCCTCGAGCACCACGCGAAGGAGTCGCTGAACTTCCAGCTCACGCTGCTCATCGCGTACGTGGTCGGCGGCATCCTCAGCGTGATCGGGATCGGCGTGCTGCTCATCCTCGCGGTGTGGGTCGTGCAGCTCGTCTTCGGCATCCTGGCCGCCGTCGCCACGAGCCGCTGGGAGTGGTACCGGTACCCGATGACCATCCGGATGGTCAGCTGACACCGCAGCACCTCACGACGAGGGCGTCACCCGTTCCGCGGGTGGCGCCCTCGTCGCGTCGGGCGCCTCACGATGACGGGCCGCCGCCGCGGCGGCAGGTCTCCGGTCAGGCCGCGAGCGTCCGCACGACGGCGTCGGCGAGCAGGCGCCCGCGACGCGTCAGGACGATCCGCCCGCCGGGCGTCGACGACCCCGCGGCC
>NZ_JAAXOY010000766.1 GCF_012396155.1 Cellulomonas septica
CACCCGGCTGGCCGGGCTCGGTCGGAGCAGGTGCGGACGAGCCGGTCGCCGACGGGGCCGGCGCGGAGGTCGACGCCGTCGAGGACGCCGACGGGGTCGGGGTCTCGGCGCCCGCGTCGGACCGCCCGGGCGTGCAGGCGGCCAGGCCGACCCCGGCCAGCAGGGCCGCGCCGACGGCGACCGCCAGGACGCGCGAGCGGGTGCGGGGCATGACCAAGGACCTCCGGGATGGGCGCGACGACCATTCACGCTAGCCCAGCGGTCCGGGCGTCACGAAGGACCGCGGCGTGCCCCGCGTCCGTGTCGCCGCATGTGTCCGGATCGTCGCCCGGTCCGCGCCGGGGACGCCCTCAGCTGCCGGTCGTGAGCAGGCTGAGCAGGTACGTGCCGTAGCCCGACTTCGTCAGCGCCTCGGCGCGCTCGCGCAGCTCGTCGTCCGTGAGGAACCCGCGGCGCCAGGCGACCTCCTCGGGGCAGCCGACCTTGAGGCCCTGGCGGTGCTCGATGGTCCGCACGTAGTCGGACGCCTCGAGGAGCGAGTCGAAGGTGCCGGTGTCCAGCCAGGCGGTGCCGCGCGGGAGGACCTCGACCTGCAGGCGGCCCTGCTCGAGGTAGGCGCGGTTCACGTCCGTGATCTCGTACTCGCCGCGGGCGGACGGCTCGAGGTCGCGTGCGATGGCCACGACGTCGTTGTCGTAGAAGTAGAGCCCGGGCACCGCGTACGAGGACTTGGGCTGCGCGGGCTTCTCCTCGAGGGAGAGCGCGCGACCCTCGGCGTCGAACTCGACGACGCCGTAGGCGGTCGGGTCGGCCACGCGGTAGGCGAACACCGCGCCGCCGTCGATGTCGGAGAACCGCTGCAGCTTCGAGCCGAGGCCCGGCCCGTAGAAGATGTTGTCGCCGAGCACGAGGGCCGCGCTGTCGCCGCCGACGAAGTCGGCGCCGAGCACGAACGCCTGGGCCAGCCCGTTCGGCTCGGCCTGCACGGTGTAGCTGATGGAGATGCCGAACTGCGACCCGTCGCCGAGCAGCCGCTGGAACTGCTCCGCGTCGTGCGGCGTCGTGATCACCAGCACGTCGCGGATCCCGGCGAGGATCAGCGTCGACAGCGGGTAGTAGATCATCGGCTTGTCGTAGACCGGGACGAGCTGCTTGCTGACGCCCAGCGTGATCGGGTGCAGCCGCGTGCCGGAGCCGCCGGCCAGGATGATTCCGCGCATGACGCCCAAGTCTGCCCTACCCGGCGGACCGACGTCGCCGGGCGTCCTTCCTGGTCGGAATCGGTCCCGAGCCGCCCCGCGGTGTGGGACCTTGGGGGTCCGGAGCGCACCGGACGCTCCGCCGGCACGGCGTCGTCCCGACCGGGCACGCGGATCCCGAGGAGCAGAGCAGTGTCCGTCGTCGTCGCGCCGGCCCGTCCGCCCGCGCCCCCGTCCGGCGCGGGCTCGCCGGTCCGG
>NZ_JAAXOY010000767.1 GCF_012396155.1 Cellulomonas septica
CCAGGTCCGCACCGGCGGGCAGTGCCCGGACGCCGCGGGCCGACGCGAACTGCCCCGCCCGGCCGCTCGGCGAGTAGACGCGGACGTCGGTGCACCCGCGGGCCTTGAGCGCGGCGAGCGTCGCGCCGGCGTAGGAGCCGGTCCCGACGAGCACGCACGAGACCTCGGACCACGGCACGAGCCCGCGCTCGGCGATGTCGAGGGCGACGCCCACGACGGAACGCCCGGCGGCGCCGAGCCCGGTCTCGGACTCGACGGCACGGGACACGCGGGACGCGGCCTGGAAGAGCGACTCGAGGGCGGACGTCGTGGTGCCGTCGCGACGCGCGGTCGTCAGGGCGCGGCGGACCTGCCCGGCGATCTCGCGCTCGCCGACGACCATCGACTCGAGCCCGCTCGCGACGGCGAACAGGTGCTCGCCGGCCGCGGTGCCGGTGAGGGGGCGCAGGTGCGTGAGGACCTCGTCGGGGTCGTACCCGGAGCGGGTGGCGACGGCCTGCGACGCCGCGGCCAGGGCGGCGGGCGTCTGGTCGACGTCGCCGACCTCCAGGTACAGCTCGAACCGGTTGCACGTCGCGAGAACGACGGCACCGGTGACGGGGGTGGACGCGCGCACGAGCTCGCGACCCACGGCGTGCACGTCCGACGAGAGACGCTCCAGCACGGCGAGGTCGAGGTCGTGGTGACTGGCGACCAGGGACAGCAGCACCACGTCCCCGATTCAATCATCCCGACATTTGTCGGGCACAATCGAGGGGTGCCTCTTCCCGTCACACATCCCCTCGCCGACGGCCGCACCGCGCATTCTCCGCTGGTGCGCGCGTATTCCGGCGAGCGGCCCTCGCGGCGCCCCGTCTGGTTCATGCGCCAGGCGGGTCGGTCGCTGCCCGAGTACCGCGCGCTGCGGGCCGGGACGGCGATGCTCGACGCGTGCCTCGACCCGGAGATGGCGAGCGAGATCACGCTGCAGCCGGTGCGGCGGCACGACGTCGACGCGGCGATCGTCTTCTCGGACATCGTGGTGCCGCTGCGGCTCGCGGGTGTCGACGTGGAGATCAAGCCGGGCGTCGGCCCGGTCATGGGCGCACCGGTGCGCACGGCGGCGGACGTCGCGGCGCTGCGCGACCTCGGCCCGCTCACGACCGAGCGTCTGGCACCGGTGACCGAGGGTGTCGCACGCACCGTCGCGGGCCTGGGGAGCACGCCGCTGATCGGCTTCGCGGGTGCGCCGTTCACGCTCGCCGCGTACCTCGTCGAGGGCGGCCCGTCGCGCGACCACCTGGCTGCCCGGACGCTCATGCACGCGGACCCGGAGACGTGGACGGCGCTGACGGCCTGGGCGGCCGAGGTGACGGGCGCGTTCCTGCGGGCGCAGGTGCTCGCGGGCGCCAGCGCGGCCCAGCTCTTCGACTCGTGGGCGGGCTCGCTGAGCCTCGCCGACTACACCGCGCACGTCGCGCCCGCGTCGGCGCATGCGCTCTCCGCGATCGCCGACCTCGACGTCCGCCGC
>NZ_JAAXOY010000768.1 GCF_012396155.1 Cellulomonas septica
CGGCACGGCCGGGCTCCTCGCGCTCGCCGCGACCTACGCGCTGCTCGTCGGGGGCGCGGTGCTCGCCGCCGTCGTCGGCGCGCGCCGCACGTCCGCCGTCACCGTCCTGCGGGAAGGGGAAGCATGACGACCACCACCCCGGAGATCCTGTGCGAGGACCTCGTGCGGATCTTCGTCACCGAGGGCGTCGAGGTGCAGGCGCTGCAAGGGCTCAACCTGCGCGTCGACGCGGGCGAGCTCGTGGCCGTCGTCGGCGCGTCCGGCTCGGGCAAGTCGACCCTGCTCACGATCCTGTCGGGCCTCGACCGGCCCACCGCCGGCACCGCGGTCGTCGCGGGCACGAACCTCGTGTCGATGGACGCGCGGCAGCGCCGCCGGTACCAGCGCGACGTCGTCGGGTTCGTCTGGCAGCAGACGTCGCGCAACCTCCTGCCGTACCTGACGGCGGCGGAGAACGTCGCGGTGCCGCTCGTCGTCGCGGGCACGGGCGGGCGGGCGGCGCGGGCCGCGGAGCTGCTCGACGTCATGGGCGTCGCGGACTGCCGCGACCGGCTGCCCGCGCAGATGTCGGGCGGTCAGCAGCAGCGCGTCGCGATCGCGACCGCGGTCGCCGCCTCCCCGCGCGTCCTGCTGGCCGACGAGCCGACGGGCGAGCTCGACGAGGCGACGTCCGCCGACGTCCTCGACGCGATGCGGCACGTCAACGCCGAGCTCGGCGTGACGACGCTCATCGTCACGCACGACCCGACGGTGTCCGAGCACGTGCACCGCACGGTGCAGATCCGCGACGGGCGCACGTCGACCGAGGTGCTGCGCCGCACCGAGCTCGGGGACGACGGCGTCGAGCGCCTGCACGCCGAGGAGTTCGCGGTGCTCGACAAGGTCGGGCGCCTGCAGCTGCCGCGCGAGGTCGTCGAGCGGCTCGACCTGCGCGACCGCGTGCGACTCGGCCTCGAGCCGGACCACGTGCGGGTCTCGCGCCACGACCACGTCCCGGGGACGCCCGACGACGCCGCACCCGAGGATGCCGCGGGCGACGGGACCGGCGACCGCGCGCGCGACGAGGAGGGACCGCGATGATCCGCGGCATCGGCCTGACCCGCACCTACGGCACCGGCGACGCGGTCGTGCACGCGCTGCGCGACGTCGACGTGCACGCCGCGCCCGGGGAGCTCGTCGTGGTCCGCGGACGCTCCGGGTCGGGCAAGACGTCGCTGCTCCACGTCCTGGGCGGCCTCGAGAAGCCCAGCGCGGGCCGCGTCGTCGTCGACGGCGCCGACCTCACCGCGCTCGACCCCGAGCAGGTCCTCGAGCTGCGCCGCACGCGCATCGCGTACGTGTTCCAGGCGTTCGGCCTGATCCCGGTCTTGTCGGCTGCGGAGAACGTCGAGGTCCCGCTGCGGATCCTGCGCACCGACCCCGCCGAGCGCGACCGCCGGGTGGCCGAGGCGCTCGCCGCGGTCGGGCTCCAGCGGCACGCCGCCCAGCGGCCCGCCGAGCTGTCCGG
>NZ_JAAXOY010000769.1 GCF_012396155.1 Cellulomonas septica
GGCCGGCCGCGCGCCGCGTTCGTCGCGGGCGGCGACCCGGACGTCCTGGTCCCGCTGCGGCCGCCGGCGGACGGACGGTCGCGGCCTGCCCTCGTCACCCCGTCACCCGGGCCGCACCCGTCGTCCGGTCCCGCACCTGTCGCACCGCTCACCGCACCACCCCTGGCACCACCCACCGCATCACCCACCCACAGGAGGTCAGCATGAAGATCGTCGTCATCGGCGGCACCGGCCGGATCGGCGCCCAGGTCGTCGAGCAGCTCCGCGAGAGCGGTCACGTCGCCGTGCCCGCGGCACCCAGCACGGGCGTCGACACCCTGACGGGCGACGGCGTCGCGGAGGCCCTCGCGGGGGCGGACACGGTCGTCGACGTGTCGAACTCGCCGTCGTTCGCACCCGACGACGTGCTCGCGTTCTTCACGACGTCGACGCGGACGCTGCTCGCGGCCGAGGAGGCGGCGGGGGTGCGGCACCACGTGGTGCTGTCGATCGTCGGCGCGGACCGTGCGCCCGACAGCGGGTACCTGCGGGCGAAGGTCGCGCAGGAGCAGCTGGTCACGGCGTCGCCGATCCCGTTCACGATCCTGCGGGCGACGCAGTTCTTCGAGTTCCTGGCCGCGATCGCGGACGGTGCGACGCAGGACGGCGTCGTCCGCGCGACCACGGGCGCCATCCAGCCGGTCGCGGCGCGCGACGTGGTCGCGGCCGTGGTCGACGTGACGCTCGCCGAGCCCGTCGGGGGGATCGTCGAGGTCGCGGGCCCGGAGCGGTTCCGGATGGACGAGCTGCTGCGCGCCGAGCTCGCCGCCGCCGGCGACCCGCGCGAGGTCGTGTCGGACCCCGGGGCGCGCTACTTCGGCACGCTCCTCGACGGGACGACGATCGTGCCGATCGGGGACGACGCGCGGATCGGCGCCACGACGCTCGCCGCGTGGAAGGCCGCGCAGGCGGTGGCCCGCTGACCGCCGGGGGTCCCGGCCCTAGGGTGAGGCTCGTGCCGCACGACACCGCGCGCCCGGAGCCGGGACCCCCGTCCGTCGCGGACGACGACGTCACCGACTTCCTCGACGTCAGGCCGCAGCTGTTCGGCATCGCCTACCGCATGCTCGGCTCGGTCGAGGAGGCCGAGGACGTCGTGCAGGACGCGTGGATCCGGTGGCAGAACACGGACCGGCGCGGTGTGCAGAACGCCGCCGCGTTCCTCACGACGACCACGACGCGGCTCGCGATCAACGCCGCGACGTCCGCGCGCGCCCGTCGCGAGACGTACGTCGGGCCGTGGCTGCCCGAGCCGGTCGACACGAGCGCGGACCCGCTGCTGGGTGCCGTGCGGGCCGAGGCGCTCGACGCCGCCGTGCTCGTCCTGCTCGAGCGGCTCACGCCGACCGAGCGGGCCGCGTACGTGCTGCGCGAGGCGTTCGACTACTCCTACCGGCGGGTCGGGGAGGTGCTCGACGTGACCGAGGCGCACGCGCGGCAGCTCGTCCGGCGGGCCCGCGCCGCG
>NZ_JAAXOY010000077.1 GCF_012396155.1 Cellulomonas septica
CGGCGAGGGGGAGCACGCCACCGCGGACCGCGCGGACGAGCACGCGGCCGCGCACGCGGACGCGCACCGGCCGCACGCCCACGCGCGCTGCGAGGGGCACGTCCGCGAGATCGTCACCGTCGTCGTCCTGTCGGTGACCGCCGTCCTCACCGCGTGGAGCGTGTTCGAGGCGAGCCAGTGGGGCGGCGAGATGTCGATCGCCTTCTCCAAGGCGTCGTCGTCGCGCATCGAGGCGAGCCGGCACGCCGCCGAGGCGGACGCGGCGCGCGGCTACGACCTGCAGACGTTCGCGGTGTGGGTGGAGGCCGTCGCGCAGGACGACCAGCCGTTGGCGGAGTTCGTCCGGGAGCGGTTCAGCCCGCACTTCGCGCCCGCGGTCGACGAGTGGCTCGCGCTCAAGCCGCTGCAGGACCCGTCCGCGCCGCGCAGCCCGTTCGCGATGCCGTCGTACGAGCCGCCCGGGACCGCCGAGGCCGCGGCCGCCGACCAGCGCGCCGAGCAGTGGTTCGCCCGCGGGCTCGTCCTCGACGAGCGGAGCGACCGGTACACGTTCCTCACGGTGCTGTTCGCGCTCGTCCTGTTCTTCGCGTCGCTGTCGACCCGCGGCCGCACCGAGCGCCTGCGCTGGGTCGTCCTCGGCGTCGCGCTCGTGCTGCTGGTCGCCGGCACCGCGTTCCTGCTGGCGTTCCCGAAGATCGTCTGACGGTTACGCTCCGCGGTGTGCACGAGACGACCGTGACCGTCGAAGGACGGTTCGACCACCACCACCCGGCCGAGCGCGGGACCGTCGTGCTGACGGTCGGCTTCGAGGGCCCCGACCGCGAGCGCGTCGTCGAGCGGACGCTCCGCGAGCACGGCCGCCTGGCCGACGAGGCGAAGCGCCTCACCGACCCGGCGGCACCCGCCGTCACGTGGTGGTCGTCCGACCGGATCCGGGTGTGGTCCGACCGGCCGTGGAACAAGGACGGCAAGCAGCTGCCCCTCGTGCACCACGCCGCCGTCCGGCTCGACGTGAAGTTCCGCGACCTCGCGCGCCTGGCCGCGTGGGTCGAGGACGTCGCCGCACGCGACGGCGTGACCGTGAGCGGGATCGAGTGGGCGCTCACCGAGGTGACGAAGACGCGGCTCACCGCCGACGCCCGTACGCGGGCCGTCCAGGACGCCGTCGCGACGGCCACGACCTACGCGCAGGCGCTCGGGCTGTCGGCCGTGCGCCCGCTCGCCGTCGCCGACCCCGGGATGCTGGGCGACCAGTCCCGTCCGACGAGCGACCCGGGCGTGGCGCAGATGTCGCGCGCGGCCGCCGCCGCCGGGCCGGCGGGCGGCCTCGACCTCAAGCCGGAGGACATCACCGTCGCCGCACGCGTGCACGCCCGCTTCGCCGCCTCCTGACCGGCCGCCCGACGCGCCTCCCGTCCGTCGTCCGCCGGCCGACACGGCGTCATGCGGCGCCGAACGCAACACCAGGCACGTCCTCGGGGCTTCAGACGGACGTGATGGTGCGTTCGACGGGGCGTTCGAGCGTCCGACGTCTGCGGTGAAGTGTCAGACGAGGTGCTGGGTGATCGACGAGCCCGCCGCCGTGTGCGTCACGTGGGCGAGCGCGCCGTTGACCAGGGACAGGTGCGGCGGGACGTGGCCGCAGTCGACGTCGACCAGGACCGGGACGCCTAGGTCGCCGAGCGCGTGCCGGGCCGCGTCGTGCTGGGTCCACCCCGGCAGGTCGGCGCCCCGCGTGCGTCCGACCAGCACCGCCGTCGCGGCGTCGAACCAGCCGGCGTACCGCAGGCCGAGCAGACGGCGCGTCGTGTCGGCGGCGTGCGACTCGGCGGACTCGACGTAGACGACCAGCCCCTCGGGCGCGTGCGTCGCCGCGAATCGGGCCACGTCGCCGTACGGGGTCCCGGCGAGGTGCGACACGGTCTCCAGGCAGCCGCCGACGAGCCGGCCGCGCACGTCCACGTCGCCCTCCGCGTCGACGCGCGTCCACCCGCCCGGGGCGTCGAGCGTGAACCGGTCGACACCGGGGTCGACCTCGTAGTCGTCGAAGCCGCTGCCGCGGTACGCCTGGGCCGCGCCCTGCGTCAGGGTCGCGCCGGCCGGCGCGATGACCACGTCCGTCCAGGGCAGCAGCGGCGACGGGACCCGGTACGGCGTGTCCATGAGGTTCTGCCCGTGCAGCGTCGCGACGCCCGTGCGCAGGGTGAGCGGGAGCAGCAGCGTCGAGATGTCGGAGAAGCCGACGCACCATGTCGGGTCCTCGCCGAGCGCGTCCCAGTCGAGCAGGCCCAGCAGGTCCATCGCGATCTCGCCGCCCCACGGCGGGACGACGGCGCGGACGTCCGGGTCGGTGAGGAAGCCGGTGATCTCCGCGGCACGCGCCGGTGCGGGACCGCTCGCGACGCCCTCACCACGGACGAGGTCGCCCACGCGCACCTGCCACCCGCGGGCCCGCAGCGACGCGACGGCCACGTCGAGCCGCGCGGCGTGCCGCGGCTCGACGCCGGCGGACGGTGCCGGGACCGCGACGACGTCACCGTGGACCAGGGGACGGGGATACCGGATCACCGGGAGAGTCTCCCAGCCCGGCGCGGCTCGGGCGCCCGTCTCCGGCGAGACCGACATGCTGGTCGCTCACGGGTGCCGGACGGCATCCATGTCGGTCTCGACGAGAGCGCTGCGAGGCCCGGAAGGCTACTGCCGGTAGGACGACAGGAAGTTGCCGATGCGTTCCACGGCCTCCGCGAGGACGCGTGCCTCGGGGAGCGTGACGACGCGCAGGTGGTCGGGGGTGGGCCAGTTGAAGCCCGTGCCCTGCACCAGCAGGATGTGCTCGCTCACGAGCAGGTCGTGGACCAGGCGCGCGTCGTCATGGATCTCGTGCACCTCGGGGTCGAGACGCGGGAAGAGGTAGAGCGCGCCGTCGGGGCGCACGCACGTGACGCCGGGGATCGACGTCAGGCCGCGCCACGCGACCTCGCGCTGCTCGTGCAGCCGCCCGCCGGGCGCGATGAGCCCCTCGATGGACTGGACGCCGCCGAGCGCGGCCTGCACGGCGTGCTGCGCGGGCACGTTGGGGCACAGCCGCGTGGAGGCCAGCAGCTCGATGCCCTCCAGGAACCCCGCGGCGTGCTCGCGCGGGCCCGTCACGACCAGCCACCCGGACCGGTAGCCGGCGACGCGGTACGTCTTCGACAGGCCGTTGAACGTGAGCGTCAGCAGGTCGGGCGCGACGGTCGCCATCGGCGTGTGCACGGCGCCGTCGAAGAGGATGCGGTCGTAGATCTCGTCGGCCAGCACGAGCAGCGAGTGGCGTCGGGCGATGTCGGCGATGGCCGTCAGCGTCTCGCGCGAGTAGACCGCGCCCGTCGGGTTGTTCGGGTTGATGACGACGATCGCCTTGGTGCGCGGCCCGATCAGCGACTCCAGGTGGTCGAGGTCCGGCTGCCAGCCGTTCGACTCGTCGCACCGGTAGTGCACGGGCACACCGTCCGACAGGGACGTCATCGCGGTCCAGAGCGGGTAGTCGGGCGACGGGATGAGCACCTCGTCGCCCTCGTCGAGCAGCGCCTGCATGACCATCGTGATGAGCTCGGAGACGCCGTTGCCGAGGAACACGTCGTCGACGTCGATCTGCGGGAAGCCCGGCTCGGTCTCGTACCGCGTGACGATCGCCCGGCGGGCCGACAGGATGCCGCGCGAGTCGGTGTACCCGTGCGCGCTCGGGATGGACGCGATGACGTCGCGCACGATCTGGTGCGGCGCCTCGAACCCGAACGCCGCGGGGTTGCCGGTGTTGAGCCGCAGGATCGTGTGCCCCTCGGCCTCCAGCCGTGCGACCTCGTCGAGCGCCGCGCCGCGGATCTCGTAGAGGACGTTCTTCAGCTTGGAGGACTGGTCGAGCGGACGCAGGTGCGGCATGTCGGGAGCGTACGCCGGACGTGACCGCGCCCGACGGACCGACCGCCGTGGCCGAACCGGGACCTGGGCGAAACAGACCGTTCACGCGACCGGAGGGCTGGCGGAAACATCCCGTCCCTAGCGTCTCCGGGCATGGGCACAGGGATGTATACACCTCGGGACACAGCGCGGTGCCTGCGGCTGTCCTCGTGCCTCGTCCGGTTCGTCCGTGAGCTCGTCCCCAGCGAAAGGCACGTCCGTTGACCAGACTCCTCACCACCCGCGCGCTCGCCGCCCCGGCCGCCGTCGCGCTCGTCCTGGCCCTCGGGGCCTGCGGCTCCCGGACCGATGCCGGCTCCTCGGGCGACTCCAGCGCGTCGGGCTCGACGTCCTGCGTCGACACGTCCGGCGACTCGATCAAGATCGGCTTCCTCAACTCGCTGTCGGGCACGATGGCGATCTCCGAGCAGACCGTGCGTGACGCGCTCGACCTCGCGGCGGAGGAGATCAACGCCGGTGGCGGCGTGCTCGGCAAGCAGCTCGAGATCGTCGGCGAGGACGGTGCGTCCGAGCCCACGGTGTTCGCCGAGAAGGCCGAGAAGCTCATCAAGTCCGACTGCGTCGCGGCCGTCTTCGGCGGGTGGACGTCGTCGTCGCGCAAGGCGATGCTGCCGGTGTTCGAGAGCAACGACGCGCTGCTGTTCTACCCGGTCCAGTACGAGGGCCTCGAGGCGTCGCCGAACATCTTCTACACGGGCGCGACGACCAACCAGCAGATCCTGCCGGGCGTCGAGTACCTCAAGGAGCAGGGCAAGACCAAGCTGTTCCTCGTCGGGTCGGACTACGTCTTCCCGCGCACGGCGAACAAGGAGATCGTCGCCTGGGCCGAGGCGAACGGCGTCGAGATCGTCGGCGAGGAGTACGCACCGCTCGGTCACACCGACTTCGCGACGATCGTCACCAAGCTCAAGGGCTCGGGCGCCGACGCGGTGTTCAACACGCTCAACGGCGACTCGAACGTCGCGTTCTTCAAGGAGTACAAGAACGTCGGCCTCACCGCCGACGCGCTGCCCGTCGTCTCCGTGTCGATCGCGGAGGAGGAGGTCGGCGGCATCGGCATCGAGAACATCGAGGGCCAGCTCACCGCGTGGAACTACTACCAGACGGTCGACACCCCGGAGAACGCCGACTTCGTCGCCGCGTTCAAGGCGAAGTACGGCGACGACCGCGTGACGAGCGACCCGATGGAGGCCGCGTACACGTCGCTCTACCTGTGGAAGGGCATGGTCGAGAAGGCCGAGTCCTTCGACGTCGCGGACATCCAGGAGGCGGCCGACGGGGTGTCGTTCGACGCCCCCGAGGGCACCGTCACCGTGAACGGCGACAACCACCACATCGCCAAGACCGCGCTCATCGGGAAGATCGGCCCCGACGGCCTCATCTACACCGAGTGGTCGTCCGACGGCCCGATCGAGCCGGACCCGTTCCTCGAGGGCTACGACTGGGCCGAGGGCCTGTCCTGACCCGCTGACCGGTGGTGCCCCGGCGCGACGCACGCGCGTCGGGGCACCACCGCACCCTCGTCCCCGGACCACAGGAAAGGACGGGCCGCGCATGGACGCCCTCGTCTCCCAGCTCTTCGCCGGGCTCAGCCTCGGGTCGGTGCTGCTGCTCGCGGCGCTCGGGCTCGCGCTGACGTTCGGTCAGATGGGCGTCATCAACATGGCGCACGGCGAGTTCATGATGGCGGGCGCGTACACCGCGTTCGTCGTGCAGGGCGTGATCGCCGACGCGGGCGTCTCGCTGCTCGTGTCCCTCGTGATCGGGTTCCTCGTCGGCGGGCTGCTCGGCCTGATCCTCGAGGTCGCGCTCATCTCCCGGATGTACAAGCGGCCGCTCGACACGTTGCTCGTGACGTTCGGCGTC
Organism: Cellulomonas septica; assembly: GCF_012396155.1. GTDB lineage: Bacteria > Actinomycetota > Actinomycetes > Actinomycetales > Cellulomonadaceae > Cellulomonas > Cellulomonas septica. The sequence continues at coordinate 5,827 of NZ_JAAXOY010000077.1, forward strand.
GCGCTCGTGCTCCAGCAGGCCGCGCGCGACGTCTTCGGGGCGCCGAACGTCGACGTGCGGGCGCCGTCCTGGCTGTCCGGCGCGGTCGAGATCCTCGGCGTCGGCATCCCCAAGACGCGCCTGTTCATCCTCGCGCTCGCGGTCCTCGCGGTCGTCGCGCTGTCCCTCGCGCTGCGGTGGACGCCGCTCGGCCGGCGCATCCGTGCGACCGTGCAGAATCGGGACCTCGCGGAGACGTCGGGCATCTCGACGCGCGCGACCGACCGGCTCACGTTCTTCCTCGGGTCCGGCGTCGCGGGGGTCGCGGGTGTCGCGCTCACGCTGCTCGGGTCGATCGGCCCGACGCTCGGCACGAACTACATCGTCGACGCGTTCCTCGTCGTGGTCGTCGGCGGCATCGGGCAGCTCAAGGGTGCGGTCATCGCGGCCGTCGGGCTCGGGCTGCTGCAGGCCGGCATCGAGTACTCGACGACCGCGTCGATCGCCAAGGTGCTCGTGTTCGTCATCATCGTCGCGTTCCTGCAGGTCCGGCCGCAGGGACTGGTGTCCGTGCGGACCCGGAGCCTCGCATGAGCGCCCGGCTCGGTCCCCGCGCCCGCGTCTGGGGCGGGTTCCTGCTCGCCGCCGCGCTGCTGCTCGGCGTCGCACCCGCCGTGCTGTCGGACTTCCGGCTCAACCTGCTCGGCAAGTTCCTGTGCCTCGCGATGGTCGCCGTCGGCATCGGCCTCGCGTGGGGCCGCGGCGGGATGCTCACGCTCGGGCAGGGCGTGTTCTTCGGCCTCGGCGGGTACCTCATGGCGATGCACCTCAAGCTCGCCGACGCCGGACCGGGCGGCGTGCCCGACTTCATGCTGCTGTACGGCGACGGGACCGTGCCGGGCTGGTGGGAGCCGTTCCGCTCACCGGTCGTGACGATCCTGGCGATCCTCCTGCTGCCGGCCGGCGTCGCGGCGCTGCTCGGGCTGGCGGTGTTCAAGCGGCGCGTCCGTGGCGCGTACTTCGCGATCCTGTCGCAGGCGCTCGCGGCGGCCTTCGCGATCCTGCTCATCGGGCAGCAGAAGGTCACCGGCGGCACCAACGGGCTCAACGGGTTCCAGGGCTTCTTCGGCTACGACCTGTCCGACCCGGTGAACAAGCGGATGCTCTACTACATCGCCGCCGTCGTGCTGCTGCTCATGGTCGCCGCCGTCCGGCTGCTCATGCGGTCCCGCTACGGCGAGCTGCTCGTCGCCGTCCGCGACCAGGAGAACCGCGTCCGGTTCCTCGGCTACGACCCCGCGCTCGTCAAGGTCGTCGCCTACACCGTCGCCGCCGCGTTCGCCGCGATCGGCGGGGCGCTGTTCACGCCCATCGTCGGGATCATCTCGCCCGCCGACGTCGGCGTCGTGCCGTCCATCGCGTTCCTCGTCGGGGTCGCCATCGGTGGCCGGGCGACGTTGCTGGGACCGGTGCTCGGCGCGATCGGCGTCTCGTGGGCCGAGACCAGCCTGTCCGAGTCGTTCCCGTCGTTCTGGACCTACTTCCAGGGTGCGCTGTTCATCGTCGTCGTCGCGTTCCTGCCGAACGGCCTGGCCACGCTGGGTCAGGTCTGGCGGCGACGGCGCGGCGGGTCCGGGGTCGGGTCAAGCGACAGCGGCGATGACGGGGGTGACGCGGTGCTGCCGGACGCGCCGCGCAGCGACGACCAGGAGTCCGGGGTCCACGACCCCGCCGTCAGCGGGAGGCACGCATGAGCACCGAGCGCCACGATCCCGCGCCGCCGAGGCGCGCACGCGCCGGCACCGACCCGACCGACGCGAGCCCCGGGGCGAGCCCGGTCGACGGGAGCGCGGTCGACGCGGGCCCGGTCGACGCGGGCCCGGTCCACGGCACGACCGGCCTCGACACCGAAGCCCTCGAGGCCGTCATCGCCGCGCCCGGCGAGCGGTTCCGGCACGACTACCTCGAGGTGCGCGACCTGCGGGTCGTGTTCGACGGGTTCGTCGCCGTCGACGGCATCGACCTCACGGTCACGCAGGGCGACCTGCGGTTCCTCATCGGCCCCAACGGCGCGGGAAAGACGACCGTCGTCGACGCCATCACGGGACTCGCGCCCGCGACCGGGTCCGCGCGGTTCGGCGGCGTCGAGCTCGTCGGGCGCGCCTCGCACCGCACCGCCCGTGCGGGCGTCGGCCGGACCTTCCAGACCGCGTCCGTGTTCGACGAGCTCACGGTGCTGCAGAACCTCGACATCGCGGCAGGCGCCGGGCGTCGACCGTGGACGATGCTGCGGCGCCGCACCGACGTGCCCGAGCACGTCGAGGCTGCGCTCGACACCGTCGGCCTCGGGCACGTGCGGGACCTGCCCGCGGGCGTGCTCGCGCACGGCCAGAAGCAGTGGCTCGAGATCGGCATGCTGCTGGTCCAGGACGCGCGCCTCCTGCTGCTCGACGAGCCCGTCGCCGGGATGTCCCAGTCCGAGCGCGAGCAGACCGGGCGGCTCCTCCAGCGCATCGGCGAGCAGCGGACGGTGATCGTCGTCGAGCACGACATGGAGTTCCTGCGGGCGTTCGCGTCGTCCGTGACCGTCCTGCACCAGGGGTTGGTGCTGTCCGAGGGGTCCGTCGCGCAGGTGCAGGCCGACCCGAAGGTCGTCGAGGTGTACCTGGGCCGCGACGCGGGCGCGCGCGCGTCGGCCGCCTCGCCGTCCACCGGGCCGGCGGCACCCGCGTCGCCGTCGGCGACCGGGACGACCCCATCCGCCTCCGCCCCGTCGTCCTCGTCGTCCTTGGAGGTGTCGTGATGCTGGAGCTCACCGGGGTGCACGTCGGGTACGGACGGACCTCCGTCGTCCACGGCGTCGACGTCTCCGTCGCCGACGGCGGCGTGACCGCCGTGCTCGGCCACAACGGCGCGGGCAAGACGACCCTCCTGCGCGCCGCCGTCGGGCTGCTGCCCGTCCGGTCGGGCCGCGTCACGCTCGACGGCGAGGACGTCACGCGCCTGCGCCCGCACCAGCGGGTCCGTCGCGGGCTCGCGTACGTGCCGCAGGGGCAGCAGTCGTTCGGGCAGCTCACCGCGCGCGAGAACCTGCAGCTCGTGGCCGACGGCGCGGGGTCCGCGGGCGCGTCGCGCGTCGACGACGCGCTCGACCTGTTCCCCGCGCTGCGCGGGCTG
>NZ_JAAXOY010000770.1 GCF_012396155.1 Cellulomonas septica
GTCGCCGCGCCGCTCGAGCGCGCCGGTCAGCGCGCCGCCGACCTGCTCCTCGCGCGCATCGACCGGCCCCGCCGCCTCGACGGTCGCGCCACCGACGACGGCATCCCGCCGACGGTCGACCTCCTGCCGACGCACCTCGTGGTGCGCGGGACGACGGGCCCGGCGCGACCCGCGCCCTGACCACCCGCTGCCCCCGACCGACGACGACGGGGGCGCTGCGCGCACGCAGCACCCCCGTCGGACGGTCGTCAGTCGACTCAGACGGCGACGTCCTGCACGACGACGACGATCGCCGACGACGTGTCGAACTGCTCGGTGATCGTCGCCTGGTTCGCGGCGCTGCCCGCGAAGCCCAGGATGAAGCCGATCGCCGTGATGATCCACGCGAGCTTCTTGTGCTGCTCGTAACCGGCGAGCGATCGGCCCGCCTTGTCCCGCTGCACGCCGGCCAGGGTCAGGATGATGTCGACCAGCGCCCAGATGCCGAGGCCGCCGCACGTCACGAGCTTGAGGATGCCGGTGCCGACCTTGCCCAGGTAGAACCGGTCGACGCCGAGCACGCCGAGGAACCAGGCGAGCAGCCACGTCGCGACGAACGACTTGCCCGACTCGGCGGGCGCCCCGTACCCGGGCTGGGAGCCGTACGCCGCCGCACCGTAGGCGGCGCCCGCGGGGGCCGCACCACCGTACGCGGGCGCGGGCGGCGCCACGGGCGGCTGGGGCTTCGACAGGTCCGTCGGGTCGACCGGCTCGGCCGGTCCGGTGCCCTCGGGCGGGGTGGTCGACATCAGTGACTCCGTTCGACGTGCGGATGGGCCTCTCATCTGGCGCGACGCCGCAGCGGCGCACCGGGCGCCACGCTAGGGCCCCGCACCTGTCGCGCGCACCGGTACGCGCCGTCGTCTCGCGCGTCGGCCGCGCGACTCCACCCGGTCACGGCACGATCGGGTCGTGGACCCGCGTGCCCTCCTCGCCCGCACCGTGCACGCCGACGCCTGGGAGCAGCACGGTCTGCTCCGCACGGGTCGCGGCGGTGCGACCGGTGTCGCGCCCGGAGTCCGCCTGATGGCGAGCGGACTGCCGCACCCGCAGTGGAACAACGGGGACGTGACCGACCCCGCCCTCGTGGACGTCGCCGCCCTGCGCGCCTGGTACGAGCCGCTCGCCGTGCCGTGGGGCGTCCGCGTCCCCGCGGGGGCTCCGTGGCCGCACGGGACCTTCCTGTTCCGCAAGCACCTCGTCCTGCGAGACGCCGGTCCGGTGGAGGCGCCGGCGGTCGCCGGGCTGCACCTTCGCGCCGCCGGCCCGGAGGACCTCGCGACCGTCGCCGCGGTCGACGCCGTGGCGTTCGACGGTGACCCGGGTCTCGAGGCGGCGTGGATCGCGCCGCACCTGCACGCACCCCGCCACGCGACCGTGGCGCTCGCGACCCTCGACGGCACGCCGGTCGCGACGGGTTC
>NZ_JAAXOY010000771.1 GCF_012396155.1 Cellulomonas septica
CGGCCCACCGCGGGCAGGGGCACGACGTCGCGGCCGAAGACCGCGGCCGACGCCCACAGCAGCGCGACGCGGACCTTGCGCTCCCACGTCGGGACGGCGAGCACGTGGTACGCCCGGTGCACGGCCCACGCGAGCCACCCCGTGAGCACGAGACGCCGGTACTGGAACACGCCGTGGTGGCGGCCCAGGGTCGCGACGACGCCGAGGCTCGCGTGCCGGTACCGCCGGACGCGACCACCGCGCAGGTCGGCCAGCACGTTGTCGGCGAGGAGGCGACCCTGCCGGACCGCGTGCTGCGCGTTCGGGACCGTCAGGGCGCCGGGCACGCCCGACGCGAGGTCGGGCACGGCGGCGTTGTCGCCCGCGGCCCACGCGTCCGGGACGGGCGCGTCCTCGGTGCCGACCCGCAGGTCGCCGCGCACGACGACGAGCCCGCGCTCGTCGACCGGCAGGTCCGTGTGGTTCGCGACGACGGGGTGCGAGGCGTTCCCGGCCGTCCACACGAGCAGCCCGGTGTCCCACTCCTCGCCCGTCGACAGCACGACGTGCCCGTCCGTCGCGGACAGCACCTGCGCACCCAGGTGCACCAGCCCACCGCGCCGCGTCAGGTGGCGCACCACCCACCGCCCCGGACGGTCCGTCACCTCGGGCAGAATCCGGTCGCGCGCCTCGACGAGGTGGAACCGCAGCTCGCCCGCGTCGACCTCCGGGTAACGGCGCAGCAGGTCCCGCGACAGCGCCAGGAGCTCGCCGAACACCTCCACGCCCGTGAACCCGCCGCCCACGACGGTCACCGTCAGGTGCCGCGACCGCTCCACACCCGGCGGCAGGTTCGCCGCCGCGTCGAACCCCGTGAGCACCCGGTCGCGCACCGCGACGGCCTCCTCGACGTGCTTGAGGCCGATCCCCTCGTCGCTCAGGCCGGGCACCGGGAACGTCCGCGTGACGGCACCCGCGGTGACGACCAGCACGTCGTACCCCAGGTCGCGCTCGCGGCCGTCGACCGTCCGGACCGTCGCGGTCCGGTGCGCATGGTCGACCGCCGTCACGTGCCCCGTCACGAGCCGCGTCCGGCGCAGGTGCGCGCGCAGGGACACCGCCACGTGCCGCGCCTCGACCGACCCCGCCGCGACCTCCGGCAGGAACGGCTGGTACGTCATGAAGCCGCGCGGGTCGACGAGCGTGACCTCCGCCTCGCCCCGCCGCAGCCGCTTCTCCAGGCGCCACGCCGCGGAGAAGCCCGCGTAACCGCCACCGACCACCAGGATCCGTCGCATCACGACCTCCGATCGCTCTCGGTAGGTCGACCGTGCAGCCGTCGCGTTCGTGACGTGATGTGCGCCACACCCCCGTCGCCCGCGCTCAGGAGCGCCGGACCGCGCCCTCGCTCAGGCCCCCGACGCGCGCGTCCAGGCGTCCTCGACCGCGCTGCCGGCCAGCACGGACCGGTCCAGGCGGACCCCCAACAGCACCGAGGCGTCCCGCAGGACCAGGTCGACGAG
>NZ_JAAXOY010000772.1 GCF_012396155.1 Cellulomonas septica
CGACGCGTCGGGGGCGCCCGTCGCCGTCGTCCTGCAGCACCGCGCGCCGTGGAGCGACCAGGGCGGCACGTGGGGCCTGCCAGGCGGAGCGCTCGCGCCCGACGAGGACGCGGTCACGGGGGCGCTGCGGGAGGCCGCCGAGGAGGCCGGCATCGACCCGTCGCACGTGCGCGCGACCGGCTCGTCGGTGCTCCGGCACCCGGACTGGTCCTACACGACGGTGCTCGCCGACGAGATCCACCCGGCCGAGCCGAGGGCGACCGACGCGGAGAGCGTCGAGGTCCGCTGGGTGCCCGTGGACGAGGTCGCCGACCTGCCGCTGCTGACCGCCTTCGGCGACGCGTGGCCCGACCTGCGGCGACGTCTGGAGGCCGGTCCCGACGCGACCGACGACGCGACCCATGGCGCCGCCACCGCGTGAGCGGGGTCACAGCACGCGTCGCGGACAGACGTCGCGGGGACGATCCGGACGGGAGTATCGTCGCGCCCCGGTGAGGTAAGCCTCGCCTCACTGCCCCACTCCCGGGAAGCGTCATGGTCGCGAACTACCTGATCGGCCTGCGCGAGGGCCTCGAGGCCGCCCTCGTCGTCAGCATCCTCGTCGCCTACCTCGTGCGCACCGACCGCCGGCACCTGCTGCCCGCGCTGTGGACCGGGGTCGGCGTCGCCGCCGCCGTGTCGCTCGCGTTCGGCGCGCTCCTCACGTTCGGCCCGTCGGGGCTGTCGTTCGAGGCGCAGGAGGCCATCGGCGGCACGCTGTCGATCGTGGCCGTCGGCCTCATCACCTGGATGATCTTCTGGATGGCGCGCACCGCGCGTCACCTCAAGGCGGACCTGCAGCACAAGCTCGACGACGCGGTCGAGGCCGGGAAGCGGGCCGTCGTCGTCATGGCGCTGCTCGCCGTGGGCCGCGAGGGTCTCGAGACCGCGCTGTTCCTGTGGGCCGGCGCACAGGCCACGAGCGGGTCCGACGGCGACGTCACGCCGCTGCTCGGCGCCGCGCTCGGCCTCGCGACCGCGGTGCTGATCGGGTGGCTGCTCTACCGCGGTGCTGTGCGCGTCGACCTCCGCCGGTTCTTCGCCTGGACGGGCGCGTTCCTCGTGCTCGTCGCCGCCGGCGTGCTGTCGTACGGCGTCCACGACCTCCAGGAGGCCGGCATCCTGCCCGGCCTGCACGACCTGGCGTTCGACGTCTCCGCGACGATCCCGCCGACCAGCTGGTACGGCACGCTCCTCAAGGGCGTCCTCAACTTCTCCCCCGCGACCACGAAGGTCGAGGCGATCGCCTGGGTCGCGTTCGTCGTCCCGACGATGTGGTTCTTCGTCCGCACGACGTGGGGCGGTCCGTCGCGGCCGACCCCGTCCGCACCGGTCCCGTCCGCCGCATCCCCCGCACCCGTCGCGTCGCCCGCCGCGGCGAGCACGACGTCCGGCTTCTCGCCCGGGACCTCGGTGCCCGCCCACTCCCAGATGCCGAGGCCGCGCGTGCAGTGCGCGATCG
>NZ_JAAXOY010000773.1 GCF_012396155.1 Cellulomonas septica
GCTCGTGCACCGTCGCGGCGACGGCGGCCGCCTGCGGACCCGGCGCGTCGGCGAACGCGTGCGCGAGCGCCCGCGCACCCTCCTGCCGGGTCGCGAGGTCGGGGACGGGTCGGCGCAGGTCGTGCGCGTGGTCGACGACCTCCTCCCAGCCGCCCGCGACGCGCCCGACGGTGTCCGCCCGACGGCGACGACGTCGGCGGCGCCGCCCCTTGAGGACACCCACCACGAGGAACGGCAGCAGGACCAGCACGACCGGGATCGACGCGATCCCCGCGATCCGGGCCACCAGCCGCCACACGGCGTTGCCGTCCGCGTCGTCCTGCGGGTCGTCCGTCGTCGGCTGCTCGGTGTCCTCGTCGGGGGGCGTCACGGCGTCCGGCGGTGGCGGGGGCGGCTGGACGACCTGCGGGTCGGGCTGCGTCGGCGCCTGCTGCTGGTCCTCCTGCGGCGTCTGCGTCGGCGGCGGCGTCGGGTCGAACGGCACCCAGCCGTAGCCGGTGAACGCGATCTCCACCCACGCGCGGATGTCGTCGCCCGTGAGCTCCACGGGCTCGCCGCCCGACGGCTCGGGCTCGAAGCCGATGACGACGCGGGCGGGCAGGCCCATCTCGCGGGCCAGGAGGGCGAGCGCCGACGCGTACTGCTCGCCGTCGCCGACCATGAGGTCGCCGCCGAGCAGGGCCGTCATGCGGAACGCACCGTGGCCCGACAGCGACGGGTAGTCCTCGGGTGCGACGCCGTGGCTGAAGTACCCCTTCTCGGAGAGCCACTTCGTGAGCGCGGTCGCGACCTCGGCCGGGTCGCCGGCGTCGCGTGCGACGTCGGGTGCGGTCACCGCGACGACGTCGGGTGCCCCGACGACCTCCGGGAGCGTGACGGCCGCCGCGGGTGCGGCCCCGATGTCGGACGGCTCCGGCGTGGGCGGGACGACGACGTCGACGTCGTACGTGAGTCCCTTGCGGACACCGCCCACCAGCACCGCGGCCCCGGTCGCGTCGTTGTACCGCAGCGCGCCCGACGACGCGCCCAGGTCGAACGACGTCGCCATGCCGACCGTCGGCAGCCAGACGCCCGAGAGCGCCCCGATCTCGACCTCGACCTGCGCCTGGTCGCCGTCGACCGACGGCTCCAGCACCTGGCCGACCCGGCGGAACTCCCCGGACGCGTCGGCCGAGCCGTCCCCGGAGACGTTCCAGACGACCCCGTCGTAGCGGTCCATCGTCGCGAGCCGCACACGCGCACCGTCGGGCAAGCCGCGCACGGTCAGCAGCGTCGTGTCCTCGCCGAGCTTGACGAAGTGCCGGAACGCCGAGAGCGGGCTCGGGTAGTCGCGCGGGTCGAACGGCGGCACGATCTCGTCGCGCACCACGTACCGCGGGGTGTCGCCGACCACGGCGGGCGCCCCGACGACCCCGGCCGCGACGGCGACCACGACGAGCGAGCCGAGCCCCACGACGCGTCGCGGCCGCAGCAGACCCGTGCGGGCGGCGGCCCAGGG
>NZ_JAAXOY010000774.1 GCF_012396155.1 Cellulomonas septica
GGTCCGGACGCGGGCGGGCAGGACGCTGGCGGACACGAGGCGGGCGAGCAGGACGCAGGCGAACCGGACGCGAGCGAGCCGGAACGCGTGCGCACCGTGCGCGAGGGCTACACGTTCGCGGGCCAGACGCTCGACCTCGGCGTGCTCGTCGAGGACGGCACCCCGGTGCCGTCGGCGCGGGTCGGGGTGCCGCTCGGGCTGCTCAACCGGCACGCGCTCGTCGCCGGCGCGACGGGCACGGGCAAGACGCGCACGCTCCAGCTGATGGCGGAGCAGCTGTCGGCGGCGGGCGTGCCGACGTTCGTCGCGGACGTCAAGGGGGACCTGACCGGGCTCGCGGTCGCGGGTGCGGCGTCGGACCGCCTGACGGAGCGGACGCGCGCGCTGGGGCAGGACTGGTCGCCCGCGTCGTTCCCGGTCGAGCTCTACGCGCTCGGTGGCGTGGGGCACGGCGTCCCGGTCCGCACGACCGTCACCGACTTCGGGCCGCTGCTGCTCGCCAAGGTGCTCGGCCTCAACGCGACGCAGGAGTCGAGCCTGGGCCTCGTCTTCCACTGGGCGGACCAGCAGGGTCTCGCGCTGCTCGACCTGGCGGACCTGCGGGCAGCCCTGCAGTGGCTGACGTCCGACGACGGGAAGGCGGAGCTCGCGGGGATCGGCGGGCTGTCGAAGGCGACGGCAGGCGTGATCCTCCGCGAGATCGTGGCGCTGCAGGGTCAGGGCGCCGACGCGTTCTTCGGCGAGCCGGCGTTCGAGGTCGAGGACCTGCTGCGGACGGCCGCAGACGGGCGCGGCGTGGTGTCGGCGCTCGAGCTGCCCGGCGTGCAGGACCGGCCGGCGCTGTTCTCGACGTTCCTCATGTGGCTGCTCGCCGAGCTGTTCGAGGTGCTGCCCGAGGTCGGCGACCCCGAGAAGCCGCGGCTGGTGTTCTTCTTCGACGAGGCCCACCTGCTGTTCGCCGACGCCTCCGACGACTTCCTCGCGCAGGTCGTGCGGACGGTCCGGCTGATCCGGTCGAAGGGCGTGGGCATCGTCTTCGTCACGCAGAGCCCCAAGGACGTGCCGCCCGACGTGCTGGGGCAGCTCGGCAGCCGCGTGCAGCACGCGCTCCGGGCGTTCACCCCGGACGACGCGAAGGCGCTGCGCGCGGCGGCGCGCACGTACCCGACCTCGAGCTACGACCTCGAGCGCGTCCTGCAGGACCTCGCGACGGGCGAGGCGGTGGTCACGGTGCTCGGCGAGCGCGGTGCGCCGACCCCGGTGGCGTGGACGCGGCTGCTCGCGCCGCGCGCGTCGATGGACGCGGCTCCCGAGGCGACGGTGGCACAGCTGGTCGCCGCGTCCCCGGCCACGGCGCGCTACGGCGCGACGGTCGACCGCGAGTCGGCCGCGGAGCTGCTCACGGCG
>NZ_JAAXOY010000775.1 GCF_012396155.1 Cellulomonas septica
CGCCTGGGCCGCGACGCCGCCGGCCCGTCGCGCGGCGGTCCTGCGCGCCGCGGCGGTCGCGCTCGAGCGAGCCCGGGGGGACCTCGTCGCGACCATGGTGCACGAGGCGTCGAAGACGGTCGCCGAGGCCGACCCCGAGGTGAGCGAGGCCGTCGACTTCGCGCGCTACTACGCCGACCGCGCCGAGGAGCTCGCCGACGGGTCCGTGCCCGGTGCCGTGCACCGGCCGTCGGGCGTGACCGTCGTGACGCCGCCGTGGAACTTCCCCGTCGCGATCCCTGTCGGGTCGGTGCTCGCGTCGCTCGCCGCCGGCAGCCCCGTGCTGATCAAGCCCGCGCCGGCGACGCCCCGCTGCGCGCAGGTCGCGATGGCCGCGATCCTCCGGGCTCTCGACGACGCGGGCGCCCCCGCCGGCACGCTGACCGTCGTCCTCAGCCCCGAGGGTGACGTCGGCCGGCGGCTCGTCACGCACCCCGACGTCGCGCGCGTCGTCCTCACCGGCTCGATCGAGACCGCACGCCTGTTCGCCGGCTGGCGCGACGACCTTGACGTGCTCGCCGAGACCTCCGGCAAGAACGCCCTGGTCATCACGCCGTCCGCCGACGTCGACCTGGCCGTCGCCGACCTCGTGAAGTCCGCGTTCGGGCACGCCGGTCAGAAGTGCTCCGCCGCCTCGCTCGCGATCCTCGTCGGGTCCGCGGGCACCGACGACCGGCTGCGACGGCAGCTCGCCGACGCCGTGTCGTCCCTGCGCGTCGGCCACAGCGACGACCTCGCCACGAGCGTGCCGCCCCTCGTCGAGCCCGCGTCGGGGAAGCTGCTGCGCGCGCTCACGACGCTTGACGAGGGGGAGGAGTGGCTCGTCGCGCCCCGACCGCTCGACGTCTCCGGGCGGCTCTGGACGCCCGGGGTGCGGCACGGCGTCGCGCCCGGGTCGTGGTTCCACACCACCGAGTGCTTCGGACCGGTCCTCGGCATCATGCGGGCGCGCACGCTCGACGAGGCGATCGCGTGGCAGAACGCCGTCGCGTTCGGCCTCACGGGCGGCCTGCACTCGCTCGACGAGGACGAGATCACGACCTGGCTCGACCGCGTCGAGGTCGGCAACGCCTACGTGAACCGCGGCACGACCGGCGCGATCGTCCGGCGGCAGCCGTTCGGCGGCTGGAAGGCGTCAGTCGTCGGACCGGGCGCCAAGGCCGGCGGGCCGCACTACGTCGCGCAGCTCGGCACCTGGTCCGACGCACCCGACGTCCCCACCGACGACGCCGCGTGGCTCGACCGGGCGCGCGCCGACGACCGGCGCGCGTGGGAGGAGATGTTCGGCCGTGAGCACGACCCGAGCGGCCTCGCCGTCGAGCAGAACGTCCTGCGGTACCGCTCGGTGCCGGCCCTGACCGTCCGGGTGGGGGACGACGCGCGGCCGGCGGCCGTCCAGCGCGTCCTGCACGCGGCCGCGACCGCCGGCGTCCCGACGACGGTGAGCGACGTC
>NZ_JAAXOY010000776.1 GCF_012396155.1 Cellulomonas septica
CGCAGCGGCCCGCTCGGGATCGTCGTCGGCCTCGTCGCCGTCGGTCTCGCGGCGGCGAGCCTCATCGTCGACTTCGACTCGATCAAGCGCGGCGTCGAGGTCGTCGGGGGCCACGTCGTGCCGGGCGTTGGCGAAGGTGAGCGACGACTCGTCCCACGCCGGGAGCACGTGCAGGTGCAGGTGCGGCACCTCGAACCCGGCGACCAGCAGGGCGACGCGCGGCGCCGACCACGCGGCCTGCTGCGCCTGCCCGACCACCTTCGCAACGCGCGTGAGGTGCGCGAGCAGGTCGTCAGACGCCTGCGTGAGCTCGACGACCTCGTCGCGCGGCACGACGAGCGTGTGCCCGTCGGTGATCGGCGCGATCGTGGTGAACGCGACGGCGACGTCGTCCGCCCACACGAACCGGCCGGGGATCTCGCCGTCGATGATCTTGGTGAAGAGCGTCGTCATGGGGCCACGCTAGGCGCTCGCGCGCGGTCGCGGACGGCCGCCGCCGCGCTCACACCGCGGCGGGCGTGCCGCGCAGGGCGTCCGTGAGCTTCATCCGGCCGCCCGAGTGCAGGACGGCGTTCGCGTAGACGCGGCCGGCGAACCACACGAGGAACGGCACGAGCGCGAGCGACAGCCCGGCCGCGAGCAGGATCTCCCACGTCTCGACCGCGCCGAGCGCGACGCGCACGGGCATGATCATCGGCGCGCAGAACGGCACGAACGACAGCGCGGTCACGAGCGCGTTGTCGGGGTCCCACGGCGTCACGGAGATCGCGAGGACGTACGGGATGCCCATGAGGAACAGGATCGGCGAGGTGACCGAGCCGACGTCTTCCTGGCGCGACACGAGCGCGGCGAGCGCCGCGAGCAGCAGCGCGTACATGAGGAACCCGATGACGAACCACACGAGGGCCCACGCGGCGGTGGCCCCGAGGTCCAGCGGGGTCGAGTCGAGCAGCCCGAACGCCCACGCGGTCCCGCCGCCCGCGAGCACGACGAGCGCGACCTGACCCAGCCCGATCAGCCCGATGCCGAGCACCTTGCCCGCCATGAGGTGCCAGGGCCGGACGGTCGCGAGCAGCAGCTCGACGACGCGGCTGGTCTTCTCCTCGACGACGCCCTGCGCGACGAGCTGCCCGGCCGTCATGAGCCCGATGAACAGCAGGATCCCGGCGAGGTAGCCCGCGATGATCTGGGCGCCGTCGACCTGGGGCGGTGAGCCGAGCGTCGTGACCGACGGCGTGGCGCCCGCGACCTGGCCCGCGACCTCCGCGGGGTCGCCGCCCAGGTCGGTGACCGCGCCGGCGAGCGCGACCTGCTGCGCGAGCGACGCGAGCACGGGCTGCAGCGGCTCGGGCACGTCGTCCTGGACGACGACGGCCAGCTCGGGGTCCACCCCGGTGACGAGCACGTCGACGTCGCCCGACGTCACGAGCTCCTCGCCCTCGGCGGTGTCCGCGAC
>NZ_JAAXOY010000777.1 GCF_012396155.1 Cellulomonas septica
CTCGCCGACCAGCCCCCCGAGCGCGACGCGCGCGGGCAGCGGCGGCAGCCAGACGGGCGTCGTGGCGTCGGCGGCGGACGCGAGCTGATCGACGACGACGTCGACCATGGACGCGCCGACGGACGGCCGCACGAGCTCGACCTCGCCGGGTGCGCCGTCGCCGATGCCGTTGGCCGCGAGGACGCCGTGGTGGACCGGCACGAGCAGCGGCCGGCGCGTCTCGTCGGTGACCTCGGGCTCGGGGACGTCGTCGGTCGGCAGCGGCCCGGACACGTAGCCGGCGCGGAACCGCTGGTAGACCGTCGTGTCGACCTTGAGGTACCCGTACCCGGGCACGGCCGGCAGGTGGAACGCGTCGGGCGTGTCGAGCACGACCGAGCTCTCGGCCTCGGAGAACGTGCGCAGGCCGATCCGGTACGACAGGTACGTCTCGAGCCCGCGCAAGCGGCCGGACTCGATGCGCTGGCTCGACAGCAGCAGGTGCATGCCGATGGACCGGCCGATGCGGCCGATCGTCAGCAGCAGGTCGACGAAGTCGGGGTCGGCCGTGAGCAGCTCGCCGAACTCGTCGATGACCAGCAGCAGGTGCGGCAGCGGCGGCAGGTCCGGCCGCGTCGTCGCGCGCATCTCGCGGTAGTGCGTGATCGACGGCGACGAGCCCGCGTCGCGCAGCACCTGCTGACGGCGGACGACCTCCCCGGCGATGCTCGCGCGCGCGCGCTCGGTGAGGCCCGCGTCGTCGGCGAGGTTGTCGATGATGCCCGCGACGTGCGGGAGGTCCGCGAACGGCGCGAACGCGGCACCGCCCTTGTAGTCGACGAGGATCATCGCGAGGTCGTCAGGCGGGTGCGTGATCGCGAGCGCCGCGACCAGCGTCCGCAGCATCTCGGACTTGCCGGACCCGGTCGCGCCGACGCACAGCCCGTGCGGGCCCATGCCGAGCTGCGCCGACTCCTTGAGGTCCAGCAGCAGCGGCGTGCCCGTGTCGTCGACGCCGACGGGGACGCGCAGGAAGTCACGCGACGAGCGCGGCGCCCACGTGCGGCGCAGGTCGATGCGGCGGACGTCCTCGACACCGAGCAGGGCGTCCGTGCCGATCGCGGCGGCCTCGCCGGCCTCGACGCTGTCCTCCCACGACAGGCGCAGCGGCGTGAGCGCGCGCGTCAGGCCCGACGCGAGGGGCACGGGGACGTCGTCGACCGTCGCGCGCACCGGGACGGCGTCGGGGTCGCGCAGGTCCTCGACGACGACCGAGCCGTCGGCGTCGACCGTGAGCCGGACCGCGGTGTCCGACGGCTCGTGCCGCCGGTCCTCGACGAGGTGCACGACCGTCACGCCGAGGTCCGCGGGCCGCAGCGCCGCGTCGACCGCGGGCAGCACCTGCGCCACGTCGCCGTGGTCGTCGGACAGCACCAGCAGGCGCGCGGCGAACGCGGC
>NZ_JAAXOY010000778.1 GCF_012396155.1 Cellulomonas septica
AGCGCGTCGTCGACGGGTCCCTGGGCAGCCGACGCGATCGCGCGGGCGACCGGGTGCTCGGCGAGCTGCTCGACGGCGGCGGCGTAGCGCAGGGCGTCGTCGCGCGTCGTGCCCGCGACGGGCAGGACGTCGACCAGCGCCATGCGGCCCTCGGTCACCGTGCCGGTCTTGTCGAGCACGACGGTGTCGACGGTGCGCGTGCTCTCGAGGATCTCGGGACCCTTGATGAGGATGCCGAGCTGCGCGCCGCGGCCGGTGCCGACCAGGAGCGCGGTCGGCGTCGCGAGCCCGAGGGCGCAGGGGCACGCGATGATGAGGACGGCGACGGCGGCGGTGAACGCGGCCTGCACCGAGCCGCCCGTGAGCAGCCACGCGGCGAGCGTCCCCACGGCGAGCACGAGCACGACCGGCACGAAGACCGCCGAGATGCGGTCCGCGAGCCGCTGCACGGGTGCCTTGCCGGTCTGTGCCGCGGCGACGAGCCGGCCGATCTGGGCCAGCCGCGTCTCCTCGCCGACGCGCGTCGCGCGCACGACGAGCGCACCCGAGGTGTTGACGGTCGCGCCGGTGACCTCGTCGCCGGGACCCACGTCCACGGGGACGGGCTCGCCGGTGAGCAGCGACGTGTCGAGCGCGCTGGTGCCGGACACCACGACGCCGTCGGTCGCGACCTTCTCGCCGGGGCGCACGGTGAACTCGTCGCCGACGCTCAGTCGAGCGACCGGGACACGCTGCTCGACGCGGCGCCCGTCCGGGCCCGTGACCAGCAGCGCGACGTCCTTCGCGCCCAGGTCGAGCAGCGCGCGCAGCGCGTCGCCCGCACGGCGGCGGGAGCGGTGCTCGGCGTAGCGGCCGGCCAGCAGGAACGTCGTGACGACGGCCGCGACCTCGAAGTACAGCTCGGGCATCGCCTCGCCGTGGCCGGTGTCGGCCGCGGGGAACAGCGTCGGCGTCATGGTCACGCCGAGCTCGCCCGTGCCGCCGAGCAGCAGCGCCCACAACGACCAGCCGGTCGCCGCGACGATGCCGATCGACACGAGGGTGTCCATGGTCGACGCGCGGTGCCGGGCCGCGCGTGCGGCGGCCTTGTGGAACGGCCAGGCCGCCCACGTCGCGACCGGGAGCGCGAGCGCGGCGACGACCCACTGCCACCCTGTGAACTGGAGCGCGGGGATCATCGAGAGCAGCAGGACGGGGACCGTGAGGACGGTCGCGACGCGCAGCCGGCGGCGCAGGTCGGTGCCGCGCGCGTCCGTCGGGGCCGAGGTGTCCTCGTCGGCGTCCATCTCGTGCCCGGGCGCCATGGAGTGACCCGAGAGCGCGTGCTCGAACGGGTCCATGCCGTGCGCGTGCCCGCCCTCGTGAGCGGCCGGGACCGTCGCCGCTCCGTGACCGGCGTGCTCGACCGTCGCGTGCGGGTCGACGACGCGCGTGCCCGGCTCCGGCGCTGACTCGTGGTGCGCCGCGTCGTGACCGCCGTGG
>NZ_JAAXOY010000779.1 GCF_012396155.1 Cellulomonas septica
GTCGGCGGACGGACGGGTGCGGTCGGCGGTGCTGCCCGGGCCGGCGGTGCCGTCGCCGGCGGTCGGCTCCGTCGGCTTGCCGGTGAGGCTGAGGAACACGTCGTCGAGCGTGGGCTCGCGGACCTGCCACGCGGCGACGTCGAGCGGGCGGGCCGACACGTCGCCGAGGATGCGGTGCACGTCGGCGACGGACCCGTCGGTGGGGACGCGCTGCACGGTCCCGTCGCGCAGCACGAGCTCGACGTGCGCGGACCCGACGGTGCGCTTGAGCTCGGTCGCGGTGCCCTGGGCGATGACGCGGCCGTGGTCGATGACCACGATCCGGTCGGCGAGGCGGTCGGCCTCCTCGAGGTACTGCGTGGTGAGGAGGAGGGTCGCGCCCGCGTCGACGACGTCCCGGATGACGTCCCACAGGTCGCCGCGGCTGCGCGGGTCGAGGCCGGTGGTCGGCTCGTCGAGGAACACGACCTGAGGACGGCTCAGGAGGCTCACGGCCAGGTCGAGCCGCCGGCGCATGCCGCCCGAGTACGTCTTGACCAGACGGCCCGCGGCGTCGGTGAGGTCGAACAGCTCGAGCATCTCGGCCGTGCGCGTGCGGACCTCGCGGCTGCCGAGGTGCGCGAGGCGCGCCATGAGGTGCAGGTTCTCCGCGCCCGTGAGCAGCTCGTCGACCGCGGCGTACTGCCCGGTGAGGCTGATGGCCGCGCGCACGGCCGCGGGGTCGCGGACGACGTCGGCACCGGCCACCGTCGCGGTGCCGCCGTCGGGTCGCAGGAGCGTCGACAGGATGCGGACGGTCGTCGTCTTGCCCGCGCCGTTGGGCCCGAGCAGGGCGAGGACCTCGCCGCGGTGGACGTCGAGGTCGACGCCGTCGAGGACGGTGAGGTCGCCGTAGGACTTGCGCAGTCCGCGGGCGACGACGATCGGTGCGGTCATCGCGTGGCCTCCTTCTGTGTACGTCGTAAACTGTGTGCGTATGTCATACACACTTATAGGATCGGGCGTCAAGGAGGTCGACGTGGACGAGGCGGACGGATCGGGCGCGCAGCGGCGAGCCGAGGACGGCGTGGCGGACGAGGCTGCGGGAACGGCAGCACGCGCGGAGACGCGGGAGCGGGGCGAGAACGTCGCACCCACGCCGACCGATGCCGCACGCACGCAACGAGAGGCCGACGACGCACGCCGCGAGGCCGACGCGCTGCGTCGCGACCGCGAGAAGGCCGAGCGGGCCGCCGCCAAGGAGGCCGAGCGCGCCCGGCGGGACCGCGAGAAGGCCGAGCGCGTCGCTGCCAAGGACGCCGACCGCGCGCAGCGCGACGCGGACCGCCGGCGCCGCGACGACGAGAAGGCCGAGCGGGACCGCGCGAAGGTGCTCCAGCAGGCCGAGGACCAGCGGGCGCGCGCGCTCGCGGACGTCGAGAAGGAGCGTCAGCGACGCGAGACCGAGGCCCGCAAGGAGGCCGAGAGATCGGAAGAGCG
>NZ_JAAXOY010000078.1 GCF_012396155.1 Cellulomonas septica
CCAGAGTGTGCAGCAGTTCCAGCAGTTGGGGGTCGCCGTCGAGCGCCTCGCTGACCGCCCGCACGGTCTCCGGGTCGGAGAGATCACGACGGGTCGCGGTGTCGGGCAACAGCAGGTGGTGACGCACCATGGCGCTGAGCGTGCGCACGTCCGAGGGCCACAGGCCGAGACGGTTGCCGATCTGCGTGGCCAGGTCGGCGCCGACGATGCTGTGATCGCCCTGCCTGCCCTTGCCGATGTCGTGCAGCAGCGCGCCGAGCCCGTGCGCGTGGGCGGTCTCGACCGCGACGAACAGCCCGAGCACGACGACGAGCGTCCGCCACGGGACGAGCTGCGACGGCGGCACGGGCCAGGGCCGGCGACGCACACGCGTCGCGACGAGCAGGAGGACCGCGGCACCGGTCGCCAGCGGCGCGGGCGAAAGACCTGCGACGAAGCCCACGGCCATCAGGCCGGTGACGCCCGCGGCGAGCAGCAGCAGCGTCCGGTCAGGCGCGGGCGACGGCTCCTGCGGCTCGTAGGTGCCGTCGAGGTGACGGCGGTCGCGCACGGCCAGGATCGCCACCGTCACGACGATCGCGACCAGTGCCGGCGCCCACATCAGCGGCAGGAACGACGCACCCGCCCGGCGGATCGCGTGGTCCGCGAGCAGGTTGGTGAGGTTCGAGACGGGGAGCACGAGCGACGCGGTGTTCGCGAGCGCGAGCACCGCGAGCGCGAACGGCAGGGGAGACGTGCGCGTGTGCCGCGCGAGCGCGATCACGACCGGTGTCAGGAGCACCGCGGTCGTGTCGAGCGACAGCACCGCGGTCGAGAGCGTCGCGAGCACCACCACGAGCAGCCACAGCACGACCCGACGACCCCGCGCCGCCCGGGCGGCGAGCGCAGCCGCCGCGTCGAACAGCCCCGCGCCCGCGCTCGTCTCCGCGACCACCGTGAGCGCCGCGAGGAACAGCAGGATCGGCAGCGTGCGCTCGGCGAGCGTGCGGGCGTAGGCCGCGGCCGACGCCTCGGGCGTCGGCACGTCGTCGGACTGCGCAGGCATCGGGTGGACGTTCGCGGCCGGGAGGGCGTCGAGGCCGTCGAGCAGCGCCTCGCGTGCCTGCGTCTCGTTGCGGTCGGCGTCCCCGTCGGGCAGGAACCGCTCGTCGCCCCACCACAGGTGCACGCCCGACCAGTCGACCGCGTCCCGCAGCGGGCTGCGGGCGACGGCGGCGAGCGAGGCGATCCCGACGGTGCCGCCCGTGAGGACGACGTGGACGGGGGAGCGGTGCGACTGCAGGTCGAGCAGCCGGGTGAGGAGCCGAGCGGCGACGGCCTCCGCGAGGACCGTGGCGTCCGGGTGGACGACGACGTCGCGGCGGCTCACGCGTCGATCCTCGCGAGGCCCTTCTGCAGGACGTCGCCGTAGACCTCGTCGGGGTCGAGCCGGCGCAGCTCCTCCGCGAGGCACTCGCGCAGCTGGCGGATCGGCAGCGCGATCCGGTGCTCCGGCTGCTCGGGCTGGCGCAGCGCCGCCGTCTTGCCGTCGGGGCGGTCGAGCACGATGTCGCCCGACGCACGCTCGAGGCGGACCTGCGTGATCGCGGGTGCGTCGGCGAGGCGCTCGACCTCGACCGGGCAGCGCAGCGACTCCGCGAGCCACGCGGCCATGAGGTCGACCGACGGGTGCGTGCTCTCGCCGGTGACGACGGCCTTGCGGACGGGCTCGAACGGCGGCTGGTCGAGCGTCGCCGCGATGAGACCGCGCCACAGCGTCGCGCGCGTCCACGCGAGGTCGGTGTCGCCGTCGGCGTAGACCTTCGAGAGCTTGCGCAGCTCCTTGCCCGGTCGCGCGCACTGCGACGAGTCCGTGATGCGGCGCTGCGCCATGCGGCCGAGCGGGTGCTCGGAGGGCACGTCCGGGATCTCGTACGGCCACCACGTCACGATCGGCGCGTCGGGCAGCAGCAGCGGCATGACGAGCGTGTCGAGGTGCCGGTCGATGGCGCCCGACGGGCGCAGGACGATGACCTCGCTCGCGCCGGCGTCGCCGCCGAGGCGGATCTGCGCGTCGAGGCTCGACGTGCGGTCGTGCGTGTCCTTGGCGAGCACGATGACGCGGCACGGGTGCTCGCGGCTCGCGTCGTTGGCCGCGTCGATCGCGTCCTCGGGGTCGTGCGTGCCCGCGTCGATGAGGAGCGTGAGCACGCGGCCGAGCGCCACGGCGCCGCCCTCGTCGCGCTCCTTGAGCAGGCGCTTGTTGATGTCGCGCGTGGTGGTGTCCGGCAGGTTGATGATCACGGTCGCCTCCACGCGCGTCCGTCACGCGCCATCATCTCGTCGGCCGACGCCGGTCCCCACGTGCCCGCCCGGTACTCGTCGGGCTTGCCGCCCTTCGAGGCCCAGTGGTCGATGATCGGGTCGAGGATCTTCCAGGACAGCTCGACCTCCTGGTGCTGCGGGAACAGCGGCGGGTCGCCGAGCAGGACGTCGAGGATGAGCCGCTCGTACGCCTCGGGGGAGGACTCGGTGAAGGCGTGCCCGTACCCGAAGTCCATCGTGACGTCGCGGACCTCCATCGCGGTGCCCGGCACCTTCGCGCCGAACCGCAGCGTGACGCCCTCGTCGGGCTGCACGCGGATGACGAGCGCGTTGTTGCCGAGCTCGGACGTCGCGGTCGACTCGAACGGCAGGTGCGGCGCGCGCTTGAAGACGACCGCGATCTCGGTGACGCGGCGGCCCAGGCGCTTGCCCGTGCGCAGGTAGAACGGGACGCCCGCCCAGCGGCGCGTGTCGATGTCGACCCGGATCGCGGCGTACGTCTCCGTGGTGGAATTCGGGTTGAAGCCCTCCTCCTCGGCGTAGCCGACGACCTTCTCGCCGCCCTGGTAGCCCGCGGTGTACTGGCCCCGCGCCGTGTGCTTGCCGATGTCGCGCGGGTTGCGCACGGCCGAGAGGACCTTGATCTTCTCGGCCCGCAGGCCCTCCGCGTCGAACGACACGGGCTCCTCCATCGCGGTGAGCGCGAGGAGCTGGAGCAGGTGGTTCTGGATGACGTCGCGCGCGGCGCCGATGCCGTCGTAGTACCCGGCGCGGCCGCCGATGCCGATGTCCTCGGCCATCGTGATCTGGACGTGGTCGACGTAGTTGGCGTTCCAGATCGGCTCGAACAGCTGGTTCGCGAACCGCAGCGCGAGCAGGTTCTGGACCGTCTCCTTGCCGAGGTAGTGGTCGATCCGGAAGATGTCGTCCGGCCGGAACACGCTCGAGACGATGTCCTGCAGCTCGCGCGCGCTCGCCAGGTCGTGGCCGAACGGCTTCTCGATGACGACGCGGCGCCACGTGCCGTCCTTCGGCTGCGAGAGGCCCGAGCGGGCGAGCTGCTTGCAGACGACGGGGAACGAGCTCGGCGGGATCGACAGGTAGAACGCGTGGTTGCCGCCCGTGCCGCGCGAGACGTCGAGCTCCTCGACGGTCTCGCTCAGCCGGTCGAACGCGTCGTCGTCGTCGAACGTGCCCTGGACGAAGCGGATGCCCTCGGACAGCTGGCGCCACGTCGCCTCACGGAACGGCGTGCGCGCGTGCTCCTTGACGGAGTCGTGCACGATCTCGGCGAAGTCCTGCGTCGCCCAGTCCCGCCGGGCGAACCCGGTGAGGGCGAAGCCCGGGGGCAGCAGCCCGCGGTTCGTGAGGTCGTACACGGCCGGCATGAGCTTCTTGCGGGCGAGGTCGCCCGTCACGCCGAAGATGACGAGGCCGCACGGACCGGCGATGCGGGGCAGGCGCCGGTCGCGCGGGTCGCGCAGCGGGTTCTGGCCCTCGGCGACCTTCGCGCTCACCGGGCCTCACCGGCCGCGACCTGCGCCTGCGTCTCGGACAGGCCGGTGCGCACGGTCGACAGGAGCTGCTCCCAGCTGGCCTCGAACTTCTGCACGCCCTCCTCCTCGAGCCGGACGGTCACCTCGTCGAGGTCGACGCCCTGCTCCGCGAGCCGGTCGATGACCTCGGCGGACGCCGCGCCGGTGCCCGTCACCGTGTCGTGCGCGTCGCCGCCGTGGTCCGCGACCGCGCGCAGCGTGGCCTCGGGCATCGTGTTGACGACGCCCGCGACGACGAGCTCGTCGACGTAGAGCGTGTCCGGGTACGCCTTGTCCTTGACGCCCGTCGACGCCCACAGCGGCCGCTGCGGGTGCGCGCCGGCGGCCGCGAGGGACTTCCACCGGTCGCCGCCGACGACCTCCTCGTAGACGCCGTACGCGAGCCGGGCGTTGGCGATCGCCGCCTTGCCGCGCAGCTCCGCCGCCTCGGGCGTGCCGAGCTCGTCGAGCGTCGGGTCGATGGCCGCGTCGACGCGCGACACGAAGAACGACGCCACCGAGGCGATCGGCGCGAGGTCGTGCCCGTTCTCGCGCGCCTGCTCGAGGCCCGCGAGGAACGCGTCGAGCACGGCCCGGTAGCGGTCCAGGGAGAAGATCAGCGTCACGTTGACGCTGATCCCCTCCGCGAGGACGGCCGTGATGGCCGGCAGCCCCTCGACCGTCGCGGGGATCTTGATGAACACGTTGGGCCGGTCCACGGTCGACCAGAGCGCCTTCGCGGACGCGATCGTGCCGTCGGTGTCCCGCGCGAGGCGCGGGTCCACCTCGATCGACACGCGCCCGTCGACGCCCGCGGTCCGGTCGTGGACCGGGCGCAGGACGTCGGCGGCCGCGCGCACGTCGTCCGTCGTGATGCGGAAGACCGCCTCGTCGAGGTCGACGCCCTCGGCGGCGAGCTCGCGGAGCTGCTCGTCGTAGGCGTCGCCCTTCGACAGGGCCGACGCGAAGATCGTCGGGTTGGTCGTCACGCCCACCACGCCGAGGTTCTCGACGAGGTCGGCGAGGTCTCCGGTGCGGAGGCGCTCACGGGACAGGTCGTCCAGCCAGATCGCCACCCCCGCCTCCGTGAGTCGTGCGACCGGGGTGCTGCTCGGTGCCATCGTGCTTCCCCTTCTTCCCACTGACGGCCCCGGGTGCACGGGACCGGTCGTCCGGTCGGACCCGCGTGCTCAGGCCGGGAGGTCGCCCGTCCCGCTCTGCGTCGGCGCCGCCGACGCGGCGGACGGGGCCGCGTCCCCGCGGGCCGCGGCGAGCGACTCGTGGGCGGCGGCGACGACCGCGTCGGCGGTGATCCCGAACTCCTCGTAGAGCTTCTCGAAGGCCGCGGAGGCGCCGTAGTGCTCGAGCGACACCGACCGGCCGGCGTCGCCGACGATCTTGTGCCACGACAGGGCGATGCCGGCCTCGACCGAGACGCGGGCGCGCACGGCGGACGGCAGGACCGACTCGCGGTACGCCTCGTCCTGCTCGGCGAACCACTCGAGCGACGGCGCCGAGACGACGCGCGTCGGGACGCCTGCGGCCTCGAGGGTCTCGCGGGCCGCGACGGCGAGCTGCACCTCGGAGCCGGTGCCGACGAGGATGACCTCGGGGGAGCCGTTGCTCGCGTCGACGAGCACGTAGGCGCCGCGCGCGACGCCCTCGGCGCCGGTGAACCCGTCCTCGCCGCGCGGGAACGTCGGGACGTTCTGGCGCGTGAGGATGAGGCCGACCGGGCCGTCCGTGTACTCGAGGATCGCCTTCCAGGCCTGCGCGGTCTCGTTCGCGTCGGCCGGGCGCAGGACCGTCAGGCCGGGGATCGCGCGCAGCGCGGTCAGGTGCTCGACGGGCTGGTGCGTCGGGCCGTCCTCGCCGAGGCCGATCGAGTCGTGCGTCCACACGTAGACCGACGGCACGCCCATGAGCGAGGCGAGGCGGACGGAGCCACGCATGTAGTCGGCGAACTGCAGGAACGTGCCGCCGTAGGGCCGCGTGAGGCCGTGCAGCGTGATGCCGGACAGGATCGCGCCCATGCCGTGCTCACGGATGCCGAAGTGCAGCGTGCGGCCGAACTCGTCGCCGCCGAACTCGTGCGTCGAGCGCTTCGCGGGGATGAAGGACGTCGCGCCCTTCATGGTCGTGTTGTTCGAGCCCGCGAGGTCGGCCGAGCCGCCCCAGAGCTCGGGGAGCTCGGGGCCGATCGCCGAGAGGACCTCGCCGGACGCGGCGCGCGTCGCGACGGCCTTGCCCGCGGGGAACGTCGGCAGCGCCTGCTCCCAGCCCTCGGGCAGGCGGCGCTCGACGAGCCGGTCGAGCAGCGCGGCGTTCTCGGGGTTGGCCTCGCGCCACGCGTCGAACGACTTCTGCCACTCGGCGCGGGTCGCGGCGGCGCGGTCGGCGAGCGACCGCGTGTGGGCGATGACCTCGGGCTCGACGGGGAAGCTCACGTCCGCGTCGAATCCGAGCAGCTCCTTGAGGCCGCGGACCGACTCGGTGCCCAGCTTGGAGCCGTGCGACGAGTGGTCGTTCGTCTTGTTCGGCGTCGGCCACGCGATGAGCGTGCGGATGCCGATGAACGACGGCTTGTCGGTGACGGCCTTCGCGGCCTCGATCGCGGCGTGCAGCGCGTCGACGTCCTCGCGGTACTCGCCGCCGGCGGTCCAGTCGACGAACTGCACGTGCCAGCCGTACGCCTCGTAGCGCTTGAGGACGTCCTCGGTGAACGCGATCTCGGTGTCGCCCTCGATCGAGATGTGGTTGTCGTCCCACAGCACGACGAGGTTGCCGAGCTCCTGCGTGCCGGCGATGGACGAGGCCTCGCTCGTCACGCCCTCCTGCAGGTCGCCGTCGGACGCGATGACGTACGTGTAGTGGTCGAACGGGCTCGTGCCGGGCGCGGCGTCGGGGTCGAGCAGGTTGCGCTCGCGCCGCTGCGCCATCGCGAAGCCGACCGCGGAGGCGAGGCCCTGGCCGAGCGGGCCGGTCGTGATCTCGACGCCCGCGGTGTGGCGGTACTCGGGGTGGCCGGGGGTCTTGGAGCCCCACGTGCGCAGCGCCTGCAGGTCCTCGATCTCGAGGCCGAACCCGCCGAGGTACAGCTGGATGTACTGCGTGAGGGCCGAGTGGCCCGCGGAGAGCACGAACCGGTCGCGACCCAGCCAGTGCGGGTCCGTCGGGTCGTGCCGGAGGACGTTCTGGTACAGCAGGTAGGCCGCGGGCGCGAGGCTGATCGCGGTCCCGGGGTGGCCGTTGCCGACCTTCTCGACGGCGTCCGCGGCCAGGACGCGCACCGTGTCCACGGCACGCAGGTCCAGGTCGGTCCAGCCGACAGTCTCCGCCAGGGGGGCCTTCGCGTTCACCGCACCTCATTCCCACCCGCACCGGCGGCCGGGTGTCGTCTCCGACGTTCTGGTCGGGCACCCGCGACCGGGGTGCCGCTGGACCACGACGCGACCCCGGGGGAGGCGGTCGTCGATCCCTGCTCTTCGAGCCTATATCTCACCCGGCTTCCGGACGTCACCGTGCCCACGGCGCGGGAAAGCGCCATCCAGGGTTGCCGCAGCGACCGATCTCACACCCCGGCCCTGCCTGATCCGGGCGTCGCCGCCACCCGGGACCGTGGTCCAGGCCGTAGCATGGCAGCGCGACAAGCCCCCCGCCGGACCAGGAACGGAACCGCAGCGCGTGCGCCTCAGCAGTCCACTGTCAGTCGACGACGCCGGAGCGTCGGCCGGGGCGACCCCGCGTGCGCACCTGACGGCGGCACCCGCACCTGCCGTGTCGACGACGCCCGCGACCCGCACCGCACGCGTCCGCCGCGTCCTGGGCGCCTACCTCGCGCTCACCAAGCCGCGCGTCATCGAGCTCCTGCTCGTCACGACGCTGCCGACCATGATCCTGGCGCAGGGCGGCTTCCCGAGCCTCGCCCTCGTGCTCGCCACGCTGGTGGGCGGCGCGGCCGCGGCCGGCTCGGCCAACGTCCTCAACTGCTACCTGGACCGTGACATCGACCAGGTGATGAACCGGACCAAGCGGCGTCCGACCGCGACGGGCGAGATCAGCCCGCGCGCCGCGCTGACGTTCGGTCTCGCGCTCGGCGTCGGGTCGCTCGCGTGGCTGTGGCTCGTCGTCAACCCCGCGTCCGCCTGGCTCACGGCCGGCGCGATCCTCATCTACGTCGTCGGCTACACGATGATCCTCAAGCGGCGCACGCCGCAGAACATCGTGTGGGGCGGCGCCGCCGGGTGCATGCCGGTGCTCATCGGCTGGTCCGCCGTCACCGGCGGGGTGTCGTGGACGCCGGTCGTGCTGTTCGGCGTCATCTTCTTCTGGACGCCGCCGCACTACTGGCCGCTGTCGATGAAGTTCCGGAACGACTACGCGGCCGCGGGCGTGCCGATGCTGCCCGTCGTCGCGAAGGACTCGAAGGTCGCGCGCGAGATGATCGCGTACACGCTCGCGATGATCGCGTGCACGCTGGTCCTCGTGCCCGTCGCCGGGATGACGTGGGTCTACGCGGTCGTCGCCACCGGGCTGGGTGCGTGGTTCCTGTGGTCCTGCATCACGCTGCTGCGCCGCGCGAACGACCCGGCCCGCGGCAAGCTGCGTGCGATGACCGTGTTCCACGGCTCCATCACCTACCTGACGCTGCTGTCCGTCGCGATCGCGGTGGACGTCTTCCTGCCGCTCTGAGCCCGCCGTGACGGACGACGCCCCGCCCGTACCGGCGAACGACCTGCGCACGTCGCTCGAGCGCTACCTGCGCCACCTGTCCGACCGCGGCCTGTCGGACAACACGCTCGAGGCCTACCGCCGCGACCTCGAGCGCTACGTGGGCTACCTCACGTCGGTCGGGCGGACCTCCCCGGGCGAGATCGTGGGGCCGGACGTCGAGGCCTTCGTCGACGCGGCGCGCGCCGGTGCCGACGGACGGCGGCCCCTGTCGGAGTCCTCCGCGGCCCGCCTCGTCGCCGCGGTGCGCGGCTGGCACCGGTTCCTCGCCCGGCACGGCGTCGCGGTCGACGACACGACGTG
>NZ_JAAXOY010000780.1 GCF_012396155.1 Cellulomonas septica
CTCCGCCGCCGACCGGACCTCCGCCGGCAGCCCGAGCGCGCCCGTGCCCGCGGGAGCCCCCGCACGCGCCACGGTCGGCGTCCCCGAGGTCGCCGACATCGCCGTCCTCCTCCGGGACTCCCTCCGCGCGCCCACCCCCTGACACCGCCACCGCGTGCCGCCCGGCGCCGAGCGGTCCGCCGATGCGGGGTCGAGACCGACAGGGGTGCCGTCCACGGCGCCCCCGAACGGCAGCCATGTCGGTATGGACGGGCACCCTCGCCGGTGACGGCGCGGGACGGGGCGCCGTGTCGCGTCAGTCGTCCTTGGGCTTGGTGTACGCCGCGTGCATCGCGGCCTTCGCCTTGTCCGGGAGGACCGCGGCGGCGGCCGTCTGCATGCGCGCCTTGAGGGAGTGCACCTCGACCTTGTCCTTGCCCTTCATGAGCGCCTCGTAGCCCTGCCGCGCGACGTCGGCCGGGTCGTCCTTCGGACTGTCCGCGACGACGGTGTCCTCCATGTCCGCCTGCTCGAGGAAGTTCGTGTCGGTCGGTCCGGGCGCGAGCACCGTGACCGTGACGCCCGTGTCCTTGAGCTCGTGGCGCACCGCCTCCGCGAACGAGGTGAGGAACGACTTCGACGCCGCGTACGTCGCGTAGTACGGGCCGGGCTGCGTCGCGGCCGTCGACGACGTCACGAGCACCCGCCCGGCGCCGCGCTCGACCATCGCGGGCAGCAGCGCCTTCGACAGCCGCACGGTCGACTCGACGTTGAGGCGGATCGTCTCGAGCTCGCCCTCGAGCGGCGTCTCGACGAACCGCCCGCCCTGCGCGGTGCCCGCGTTGAGCGCGAGCGCGTCGACGGGCCGACCGAGCGCGCGGATCGCCGCGAGCAGCGTCTCGACACCCTCGACGGTCGACAGGTCGGCCGGGACCGCGCGCGCCGCCACCTCGCCGCCGAGCCGGTCGGCCACCAGGGAGACGTCCGCCTCCAGGGCCGTGAGGAGCAGGTCGAACCCGCCGTCGGCGAAGCACTGAGCGAGCTCGAGCCCGATGCCGCTCGACGCGCCGGTCACGACGGCGAGCGGGCGGGGCTGGTCGATCGGTCGGTCGGTCACGGCGGTCTCCTCGCGGCTTCGCGGGTCCACGCCGGTTCCTCACGCAGACCTTCGACGCTAGGCGCGCCCCGGGTCCCCCGCACCTCGGCCCCGTCCCCCGACCGAGCGGGGGTTTCCCCCACCCCGACCTCGTCGGGTCACCCGATGGATCGGGCAGCGCCGGTCGGGCGACGGTGGACGTGTCCGCATCGTCCGGTCCCTCCCGGCCGGACGTGCCACCGACACCGGGCCACCGCCCGCGGAAGGAAGTCCCATGCGCAGCACCGCACCGACGCACCCCGCGACCCCCGACCAGCCCGTCCCCGAGGGGACCCCCTCGACCGCCGGCCCCGCCCCTCTGCGCCATCGGCGCGCCCTTCACGGCGCGGCCGCGCTCCTCGCC
>NZ_JAAXOY010000781.1 GCF_012396155.1 Cellulomonas septica
GGGGACGATCGCGAACGGCCAGGGGTGGCGGCGGAGGGCCGGGCGGAGGCGGCCGACCTGGGCGAGCGCGGTCGCGACGAACGCGGTCGCGAGCAGCGCGAGCACTCCGGTGACGACGAGCCCCGCGTCGCACGGTCGCGGGGTCCGCCTTGCCGCCGAGCAGCAGCGACAGCGCCGTGAGCACCATCGTCTTGCCCGCACCGGTCTCGCCGGTGAGGACCGTGAGGCCGGGCCCGAGCTCGACGTGCGCCCGGGTGATGACGCCCAGGTTGTCGATCCGGATCTCCTCGATCACGTCACTCCCCCGTCCTGGTCGAGCCGCCGCCCGCGGGCCGGCCGCGCCAGCCGCTCACGGGGAGCCCGAACTTGTGCACGAGCCGCGTCGTGAACGGCGCGAGCGACAGCCGTGCGAGCCGGACCGGGACGTCGCTGCGCGTCACCTCGACGCGAGCGCCACGCGGCACGTCGAGCTGCCGCCGCCCGTCGCACGTGACGAGCCCGCGCGCCGACGACCGGTCGAGCACCTCCACCGCGAGACGGCTGCGCGGGCCGACGACGAGGGGCCGGGCGAACAGCGCGTGCGCGGAGATCGGCACGAGGATCATCCCGTCGACGTCCGGCCAGACCACCGGACCTCCGGCCGAGAAGGCGTGCGCGGTCGACCCGGTCGCGGTGGACGCGACGACCCCGTCGCAGCCGAACGACGACAACGGGTGCCCGTCGACCTCGAGCATCACCTCGAGCATGCGCGACCGGTCCGCCTTCTCGATCGCGGCCTCGTTGAGCGCCCAGCCCGTGCCGACCGTCCCATCCGGGTGGAGGACGCGCACGTCGAGCGTCCCGCGCTCCTCGACCTCGAAGTCGCCCGCCGTCAGCCTCCGCACCGCCTCGCCGACGTCGTCCCGCTCCGCCTCCGCGAGGAAGCCGACGTGCCCGAGGTTCACGCCCAGGACGGGCACGTCCGTGCCGCGCGTGAGCTCCGCGGCGCGCAGGATCGTCCCGTCGCCGCCGAGCACGATCGCGAGCTCGAAGGACGGCAGGTCGTCCGGACCGCAGTCGTCGGGCGCGAGCACGGGCTCGACGCCGGCGGCCTCCAGCTCACGGACGGCCTCCTGCGTCGCCGCGACCGCCTCCTCCCGACCGCCGTGGGTCACGACGAGCGCTCGTCTAATCACGCCTCACCTCCGAGCGCCGCGCGCACGCGACGCACCTCGATCCCACCCTCGACGACCTCCCGCACGGCGTCGTCGAGCGGCACGCCGTCTGGCTCCGGCAGCGCGTCACCCGCGACGAGCCACAGGAAGTACTCCACGTTCCCGCTCGGGCCGGGCAGGACGCTGCGCGCGACCGCCCGCACCCCGAGGCCCGCGGCCCTCGCTCCCTGGCAACCCGCTGCTGCGCGAGACGCTGACGCGTGACCACGTCAAGCCGCGTCTGCTCGGCCACTGGGGCACGACCCCCGGTCTCAACTTCCTGT
>NZ_JAAXOY010000782.1 GCF_012396155.1 Cellulomonas septica
GGCGGCCCGGCGGAGTCAGGTCCGCGGCGTGAACGCGTCGGGCGCGGCGTTCGGCACGCGGTCGCGCCCCGGCCAGCGCTGCTGGTAGGTGCGGCGCCGACCGCAGCGGACGCACGTCGCCGTGCGCAGCGTGGACGTCCCGGGGACAGGGGTCTTGCCGTCGGGGTCGCCGCGGAAGACGTGCAGGCACACCGTCATTGGTGCTCAGCTCCTCGTGAGAGTGCTCGTGCCGTCCATCGTCCTCGGGCGCCCGGGCCCCCGCGCGCGTCCCACGGAGGGCGACCGCGTCAAATCCACGATGTGAGATACGGGTCGTTGAATCGCGCTGACCTGCGGCGACGCGGTTGCTCCGAACGGGTCGACGGTGCGCGGTCGACCGCCGGGCACCGCGTGAGCGCCACTGCTAGCGTGCCCGGTATGAACCGGTACGCGTGGGGACGTCCGGCAGCGGGCGTGATCGGACTAGTGGTGGCGGCGGCAGCGCTCGTCGCGTGCGCGGCGGGCGAGGAGCCCGCCGACGCGGTCGGCACGTGGGGTGAGGACGCCGAGGGCGAGCCGCAGCTCGTCATCGACGAGGACGGCACGGTCTCCGGGACCGACGGGTGCAACCGCATGACGGGCACGTGGTCCGAGGGGGAGGACCAGGACGTCACGTTCAACGACATGGCGGTCACGCAGATGGCCTGCGAAGGCGTCGACGACTGGTTGAAGTCGGCGGCGACCGGCGAGGTCGAGGGGGACGAGCTGGTCGTCTACGACGAGTCGGGCGAGCAGATCGGCACCCTCGCGCGCGCGACCTGACGCCCGGCGCCCGACCCCGCCGGCCCCCGCAGGCCGAGCGGGAAGATTTCGACGCCCGTCCGCGTTCTGGCACAATCGTCTGTTGGTCTGCGGTTCACCCGTGCGCGCAGCGCGCCGGGACCCGGGGACACCCCAACAAGGAGAAGCCCTGTGAAGTCTGACATCCACCCGGAGTACGTGGTCACCGAGGTCACCTGCACCTGCGGCAACACGTTCACCACGCGCTCGACCGTGACGAGCGGCAAGATCCACGCCGACGTCTGCAGCGCCTGCCACCCGTTCTACACGGGCAAGCAGAAGATCCTCGACACCGGTGGCCGCGTGGCCCGCTTCGAGGCGCGCTACGGCAAGAAGTCGGCCAACTAGCACCTCCGCAGCGCCGGTGCCCGGCCGCGGACGACTGCCCTCCATGGCAGTGTCCGCCCGGGTACCGGCGCTGCTGCGTTGTGCGCCCGACGTCCCCCGCCGGGTCCCGCTGACCGGTCGAGGCTGGAGGAGCCACCCATGAGCGAGGCGTACGCCGCCGCGCAGCCACTGCTCGACGAGCACGCGCACATCGAGGCGCAGCTCGCCGACCCGGCCGTGCACGCGGACGCGTCGCTCGCGCGTCGCCTGGGCCGTCGGTACGCCGAGCTCGGCCGCGTCGCGCAGGCCTACCGCGCGTGGCGGGC
>NZ_JAAXOY010000783.1 GCF_012396155.1 Cellulomonas septica
CGGCGTCGATGGTGTCGTTCGACAGCTGGATGGCGGCGGCGCAGGCCGCGCCACCACGAGCTGCGCGCACCCGTGCCGTCCGGCGTCTCGTCGGGTGCGGTGCTCATCGCGTCCGAGCCTAGACTCGGCCGGGTGCGTCGTCGCGGCTACGTCCTGACGTCCGACTGGCGCGTGGGCGCCCCGCTCGCGCGGTGCTGGGACGTGCTCGCCGACCCGGCCCTCACGTGGCCCGTGTGGTGGCCCCACCTGCGCACGCGCGACGTGCGGCCCGTCGACGGGCTCGTCGGGAGCTCCGCGACGCTGCTGTTCCGGACGCCGCTCGGCTACGCGCTGCGGGTCGGGCTGGTCGTCGAGTCCGCGCAGCCGCAGCGCCGCGTGCTCGTGCGCGCGTCGGGCGACCTCGAGGGGCACGGCGACGTCGTGCTGGAGGCGCTCGCACCCGACCGCACGCGGATCGGCGTCGTCTGGGACGTGCGCACGACGCGCGCGTGGATGAACGCGACCGCTCCCCTGCTGGGCCGCGTCTTCACCGCGTCGCACGCCCGCGTCATGCGGCTCGGCGAGCGCGGCCTCGACCGGCACCTGGCCACGACCGCGACCGCACCGGTCGCCGACCCGGCGCGCGACGTCACTGGTACGTGACGAGGTCCGGCACCGGCTGCACGCCGTAGGTCTGCGCGGGGTCGAGCATCGGCCTGTCCTCGTCGACGAAGTTCTTCCAGCCCCAGTGCACCGCGGGCGCACCGGCACGGAGCGTCGCCCACGTGCCCGCCTTCGCGGGCTGCGAGCCCTGGCCGTCGACGTGGATGACCGTGGCGAGCTCGTCGTGCGACGTGTCCAGCCCCTCGCGGCCGCTGATCATGCGCAGGCTGAACTGGTGCAGGACGAGCATCTTCTGCGGGAGCGCACGCTCCCGGGTCAGGCCCGCGAGCCACGCGCTGACCGCGTTGACCTCGTCGATGCCGACCGACCCGATCTGGCGCAGGTGCACCTGGTCGGGCGCGAGCCGCCACTCCGGGTCGAGCGCCAGGCCGACGTACGGCAGCGCGAGCAGGTCGGCGTAGAGCTGCGCCTGCGTGACGAAGTCGGTCCGCCCCGGCTGGAGGTCGAGGATCACGAGCTGACCCGCCGCACCCGCGGCCTCGACCAACGGGCGGAGCTCCTCGACGGACCGCTCCTGCGAGTAGTTGCCGTCCGGCCCCGGCCCTGCCGACGCGATCGTGGCGATGACCTCGACCGCCGGCACCACCGTGTCGCCCGTCAGCGGTCGGTACGCGTCCGCCTGGCCCTGCGCACGCGCGACCGTCGCGGGCACGTCCTGCTCGCCGAGCACCCCGAGCGCGGCCGTCCCCGGCGTCCCGTACAGCGCGACGTACCGCTTGCCGGGCTGCCCCGGCACCGCCGGGAAGACGAGCTGGCCGCCGCCCGGCAGCTCGACCCCCGTCGAGGCCGTCGCGACGCGTGCGGCGAG
>NZ_JAAXOY010000784.1 GCF_012396155.1 Cellulomonas septica
GTGCCGCACGAGGCCGCGCCCGAGGACACGGGCACGAGCCGCACACCGGTCTCGGCCACCCGCCCGGCGGGCGTGCGCGGGTTCGCCGGGCGCGCCGTGCTCGGGCTGCTCCGGGCGTCGCTCCTGGTGAGCCCCCGCCCGACGGTCCTGCTGGTGCGTCGCCAGTTCGCCCGCGGCGTCGTCGACCGCACCGCCCGGCTCGACGCGCAGGCACCCGCCGGCGTCACCGCCGTCCTCGACGAGCGGTACGGACCGGGCGCCGACGAGGTCCTCGACGTGTTCCACCCCGACGACGCGACCGGGCCGCTGCCGACCGTCGTCTGGACGCACGGCGGTGCGTTCGTCGGCGGCACGAAGGACGAGCTGCGCGGCTGGTTCCGGCTGCTCGCGAGCCACGGTGTCACCGTCGTCGCCCCGCGGTACACCCGCGCACCCGAGGCGCAGT
Source organism: Cellulomonas septica (assembly GCF_012396155.1). Classification (GTDB taxonomy): domain Bacteria; phylum Actinomycetota; class Actinomycetes; order Actinomycetales; family Cellulomonadaceae; genus Cellulomonas; species Cellulomonas septica. The sequence continues at coordinate 446 of NZ_JAAXOY010000784.1, forward strand.
ACCCGACGCCCGTCCGGCAGGTGACCGCGGCCCTCCGGCACGTGCAGGACAACGCCGCGCGGTTCCACGTGGAACCGTCGCGCCTCGTCCTCGCGGGCGACTCGGCGGGCGCGCAGATCAGCGCCCAGGTCGCCACGCTCACGACCGTGCCGTCCTACGCGCGCACCCTCGGGGTCGAGCCGACCGTGCACCCCGCGCAGCTGCGCGGTGTCGTGCTGTGCTGCGGCGTGTTCGACCTCGCCCGGCTCGACCCGCGGTCGCCGCTGCGGGACGTCCTGCGCGCGTGCGGGTGGGCGTACAGCGGCGAGCGCCGCTTCCTCGACGACGAGGCGTTCCTGTCGTCGATGTCGGTGGGGCGGCACGTGACCGCGGCCTTCCCGTCGACGTTCGTCACCGTCGGCAACGCCGACCCCCTGCGAGGGCAGTCCGTCGCGCTCGCGGCGACGCTGGAGGAGCACGGCGTCGACGTCGAGACCCTGTTCTTCCCCGACGACCACACGCCCGCGCTGCCGCACGAGTACCAGTTCGAGCCCGGCAGCGCCGACGCCGACGCCGCCCTCGACCGACTCGTGCGGTTCGTGCGGCGCTGCACGGCCTGACGACGCGGCCACGCACCGGCGTCCGCTCAGACGCACGCGGGCGGTCGACCCCGGCCGTCCGCCGCCGACCGCCCCACCGGAGACGACGAGCGACCGGACGAGCCCCGAGGCACGCCCGTCGCACGCCCCACCCGGGTCGTCCGCACGGGCGACATCGCTCGCTCCGGTTGCAGGCGCGGCCACCGCACCGCACGATCACGTCGCCACTCGCCCCGTTGCCGCCCCGCGAACCGGAGGGCCGTCCCACGATCCCCGTGCCCGACACGTCCACCTCCGTCCCCACGCTCGTCCCGGCGCTCGACGTCCCCACGCGGTCGACCGACCCGCAGGTGGTGCGGCTCGCGGCCCTGCTCGACACGCTGCGTGACGAGCTCGTCGAG
>NZ_JAAXOY010000785.1 GCF_012396155.1 Cellulomonas septica
GGACGCACCCGACGTCGGCGAGGCGAGGGCGACCTTCGACGGCACGGCCGTGCGGACGCTCTCCGCGGCGCCCGGCACCGCCGCCGTCGGCGAGCGCACGGTCGCCGTGGTCCTGCTCCGCCTCGGACCCGCGGGCGCCGAGCCCGTGTCCGCCGACGACGCCCGCCGCGCCTTCTTCACGGCACCCGACTCCGTCGCGGCCTACTTCCGCGAGAGCTCGTGGTCGCAGCTCGAGCTCCGGGGCCGCGACCGGCCGGACGGCGACGTCTACGGCTACCTCGAGATCCCGGCCGGCACCGGCTGCTGGGGCGAGGCGTCCGCCGGCACGGACGCGGCGCAGGCGGCCGGGCTGGACCTGGCCGGCTACGACCACGTCGCGTTCGTCCTCGACTCCCCCGACCGCGGCTGCTGGTACGGCGGGTGGGCGTCCATCGGCGGGCAGGTGTCCGTGAACCTGTGGGCGGGCGACAGCGGCACACGCGCGGTCGAGCAGCACGAGCTCGGCCACAACCTCGGGCTCGACCACGCGAACGCGCTGGTCTGCACCGCTGCCGACGGACGTCCCACGGCCGTCGAGGAGCCGGGCGGTTCCTGCACCGTGCGGGAGTACGGCGACCCGTTCGACGCCATGGGCGACACCTGGAACCAGATGCAGTTCTCCGCCAACTACAAGGCGCGCCTCGGCTGGATCCCGCCGTCGCGCGTCACGACCGTGACCGAGTCGGGGACGTACACCCTCGCGCCGTCCGAGGCGCCGACCGACCAGCCGCAGGACCTGCGCGTCCCGCTGCCGTCGGGCGACTACTACGACCTCGACCTGCGGCAGCCGTACGGCCAGGCCTGGGACGCCAAGGTCAGCCGCTACCCGGCCCTCCTGAACGGCGTCGAGATCCGCCGTGCGACCGACCGCGGCACCGCGCTCGTCGACACGACGCCCGGCGACGGGTACGACGACGCCGCACTGCAGGTCGGGAGGACGTTCACGGACGCCGCCGCAGGCGTGTCCGTCCGGACGGAGTCGGTCGGGCCCGCGGGCGCCGTCGTGCACGTCGAGCTCGGCCCGGTCGCGGGCGGCGGGTACGCGAGCACCTACCCGACGATGACGCTGCGCGGCACGAGCACCGGGTGGGCTGCCGTACCGATGACGCTGGTCGCCGACCACACGTGGCGGCTCACGATGCCGTTCGGTGCGCACCCCGACGAGGCGCTGCTGTTCGACACCGACGGCACGGGCGCGGTCACGTTCGGCGACGCGGGCGGCGACGGGACGGCCGAGGCCGGCGGTCCGCGCACCCCGATGACGCAGGGACCGGCGGTCTACGAGGTGACGTTCCGCGACGACACGCTCACGTACACGGTCGTGCGTGTCTGGTGAAGCGGCACGGGCCGCGGCGCACCCACGCCGCCGCGGCCCGTGCCGCATCCCGGCGCGGGCCCTGCGCCACGGCGCGGGTCC
>NZ_JAAXOY010000786.1 GCF_012396155.1 Cellulomonas septica
GACCTCGTCGTCACCGGTGAGGGCCGCTTCGACTGGCAGAGCCTGCACGGCAAGGTCGCCGCCCAGGTCGCCGAGCGCGCGCTCCGGCACGGCATCCCGACCGTCGTCCTGGCGGGCGACGTGCAGGTCGGCCGGCGCGAGCTGTCCGCCGCCGGGATCACGGCGGCGTACGCGGTGGGGGAGACGCCCGAGGAGGTGCAGGCCGCGCTCGCCGACCCCGTCAGGACCCTGCGGGCACGCGCCGAGCGGGTCGCGCGGACGTGGTCGCGCTGACCTCCGCGCGGCGCCGGCGGGCCGCGTACGACGACGCTCGCGGACAGTCGTACCCTGGACGGGAACAACGCGGCGCGCGACGCTGTTGCGCACCGTTGACGTGAGTTCCCCGGCACCAGGAGAGACGATGAGCGAGACCACGCAGACCCAGACGCACGGCGTCCTGCTCACGGACGTGGCGGCGGACAAGGTCCGCAGCCTGCTCGAGCAGGAGGGCCGCGACGACCTGCGTCTGCGCGTCGCCGTCCAGCCCGGCGGCTGCTCGGGCCTCATCTACCAGCTGTACTTCGACGAGCGCCTGCTCGACGGCGACGTGACGCGCGACTACGACGGCGTCGAGGTCGTGGTCGACCGCATGAGCGTCCCCTACCTCGAGGGCGCGACGATCGACTTCGCCGACACCATCGAGAAGCAGGGCTTCACGATCGACAACCCGAACGCGGGCTCGGCCTGCGCCTGCGGCGGCTCGTTCAGCTGACACCCGACGCCTGACGAGGGCCCGGCACCGGATCCCGGTGCCGGGCCCTCGTGCGTCAGGGCTCGGTCGCCGGGCCGCTCGCCACTCGCACGACGGGCGCGTCCCCGAGCCGCACCGTGAGGCGCCAGACACCCCCGTCGTCGGTGCTCGACACCATGATGTGGCCACGCATCCGCGCCCACGCGGGGACGTCGTGCCGTGCCGCCGGGTCGGTCGCGAGCACCGTGAGCTCGCTGCCCGGCGCTGCGGTGCGTGCCGCCTTCGCGAGCGCGATGACAGGCGCCGGGCAGCGCAGGCCGCGCGCGTCGACGACGGGTGTGGGCGCGTCCTCGGTCACAGTCCCTCGACCCCGCCGGCCGCGCGCACGCGTGCCACGACCTCGGGCAGCACGTCGAGGAAGCGGTCCACGTCCTCGCCGCGCGTGCCGCGGGGCAGCGCGAGCCGCACGTTCCCGTGCGTCAGCACCCCCATGGCGGCCAGCACGTGGCTCGGCTCGAGCGAGCTCGACGTGCACGCCGAGCCGGACGCGACCGCGAAGCCCAGCGCGTCGAGCGCGGTCACGAGCGCCTCGCCGTCCACGTACAGGGACGAGAAGGTCACGACGTGGGGGAGACGGTCGCCGGCGTCACCGACGACCTCGGTGTCGGGCACCTCGGCCGCCACGCGCGCGCGGACCCGGTCGACGAGCGCTCGCCGAGCGGCG
>NZ_JAAXOY010000787.1 GCF_012396155.1 Cellulomonas septica
GGGGGTCCCGGGTACGGCCAGACGCCTCCGCCGGGCGGCTACCCGCCGCCGTCGACCGGCTACCCGCCCGCGGGCTACCCGGCACAGGCGGGCTACGGCGCGCCGTCGGCGACCGCGCCGATCGGCGAGTCCCTGCAGTACGGCTGGCAGAAGTTCACGACCAACGGCGGCGTCTTCGTCGCGGCCACCCTGATCTGGCTGGCGATCGCGGCGGTCGTCGTCTTCCTGGTGACGCTGGTGTTCGGCGGGCTGTCGGCGCTCGCGGACCCCGACGGGGACGGTGTCTCGAACGGGATGGGCCTGGGCTTCTCGTTCGGCTTCGTCGTCATCTACACCGTCGCGTGGCTGGCGGCGTACCTCGTCCAGGCCGCGTTCGTGCGCGTGTCGCTCCAGCTGACCTACGGCCGCCCGGTCGGTCTCGGCGACTTCTTCCGCTTCGAGAACTCCGGCCCGGTGATCCTGACGGCGCTGCTGCTGGCCGCCGTGAACCTCGTCGTGGGGCTCGTCGTGTGGATCCCGGTGATCGGATGGCTCGTCAGCGTCGCGGTGAACCTGCTCGTGCTGTTCACGCTGTGGTTCGTCATCGACAAGCAGCTCAGCCCGGTCGACGCGCTGCGGTCGAGCATCCAGCTCGTCACCTCGAACCTCGCCACGACGATCCTGTTCTACCTGGTGGGCGGCGCGATCATCTGGGCGGGCGCGATCCTGTGCGGCGTCGGCCTGCTGGTCGCCGTCCCCGTCGTGCTCGTCGCGACGTCGTACCTGTACCGCCGCCTGCTCGGCGAGCCGATCGCGCCCTGACGGCACGCCGCGAGCGCGCGACGCCCCGCCCGGGACCGCTCCGGGCGGGGCGTCGTCACGCCGTGACGAAGTCGATGAGCTCCTCGACGCGGCCCAGCAGGCTGGGCTCGAGGTCGGCGTAGGTGCGGACGGTCCCGAGGATCCGCTTCCACGCGTGCGCGACGTCGGCCTGGTCCGCGGCCGGCCAGCCGAGCTCGCGCAGGATGCCGTGCTTCCACTCGGTGCCACGCTCGATCGTCGGCCAGCGCTCGAGGCCGAGGCGCTGCGGGCGGACCGCCTGCCACACGTCGACGTACGGGTGCCCGAGGACCAGCACCGTCCCGGCGGGCGCGGAGCGCGTGACCTCCGCCGCGATCCGGCTCTCCTTGGAGCCCGGCACGAGGTGGTCGACGAGCACACCGAGGCGACGGCCGGGGCCGGGCGCGAACGCGCGCACCGCGTCGGGCAGGTGGTCCACGCCGTCGAGCAGCTCGACGACCACCCCCTCGAGGCGCAGGTCGTCGCCCCACACCTTCTCGACGAGCTCGGCGTCGTGCTTGCCCTCGACCCAGATGCGGCTGCCGCGCGCGACGCGGGCCTGCGCACCCTGCACCGCGCGCGACCCGGACGCGGT
>NZ_JAAXOY010000788.1 GCF_012396155.1 Cellulomonas septica
CTCGACGGCGACGACGGCCAGCGCGGCGCCGTCGACGGTCGCCCGGCCGGCGTCGTCGGGCGCGGCGTCGAGCACCCCCGCGTCGACCCACCGGCGGACGGTGTCGTCGCTCACGCCGAGCAGCTCGGCGGCCTCGCTGATCCGGAAACGCGTCACGAGCAGCGATCCTAGTCCGCATCTGCGGCTCCAGCGGCGCGAACGTTCCGCAGGAGCGGAGGTCGGGCGATCGAGCCGCGCGGAGCCGCGACCAGCAGTAACGTCCGGTCATGGCGAAGAAGGGCAAGGGCGCGGGGCGCCACGACGGGAAGATCTCGAACGACGTCTACGAGGCCGAGCTGTTCCGCCTCCAGGCCGAGCTCGTCAAGGTCCAGCAGTGGGTGCGGCACACCGGGGCACGCGTGGTCGTGATCTTCGAGGGACGCGACGCGGCCGGCAAGGGCGGCACCATCAAGCGGATCACCGAGTACCTGTCCCCCCGCGTCGCGCGCATCGCGGCCCTGCCGACGCCCACCGAGCGCGAGAAGGGGCAGTGGTACTACCAGCGGTACGTTACCCACCTGCCCGCGGCGGGCGAGATCGTGCTGTTCGACCGCTCCTGGTACAACCGCGCGGGCGTCGAGAAGGTCATGGGCTTCTGCACGCCGCAGGAGTACTCGCGGTTCATGCGGCAGACGCCGATCTTCGAGCAGATGCTCGTCGAGGACGGGATCCTGCTGCGCAAGTACTGGTTCTCGGTGTCCGACCACGAGCAGCTGCGACGGTTCAAGTCACGGCTGAACGACCCGGTCCGGCAGTGGAAGCTGAGCCCGATGGACCTCGAGTCGATCAGCCGGTGGGAGGAGTACTCGCGCGCCAAGGACGAGATGCTCGTGCACACCGACGTCCCCGCGAGCCCCTGGTACATCGTCGAGTCGGACATCAAGAAGCACGCGCGGCTCAACATGATGGCCCACCTGCTGTCGACCATCCCGTACACGGACGTGCCGCACGAGGAGGTGCACCTGCCCGACCGCCCGGCCGCGTCGAACGGCTACCAGCGGCCCCCGCGCGAGCTCTCGACGTACGTCCCGGACCACGTCGCGCAGCTCCAGGGCGACCCCGAGAAGAACCTCTGAGTCACATCCCGAGCGAGATCTCCAGCCCGAGCGACAGCAGGTAGAGCAGCGCCCCGCCGACCGACAGGCACAGCCCGACGACCGACCGCGCCATGCCCACCGCCGTCGGGTGCCCGTCCCGCCGGATCGCGCGCGCCCGCGCCACGCCCTTGGCGCCGAGCCAGATCGCCAGGCCCGACGCGACGACGTAGGGCGTGAACAGGAGGACCACGAACACGGCGACCCCGGCGACCAGCGCCCACGTCGCGAACGTGTTGGACGTGTCGACGGGCGCGCCCCACGGCGCACCGGCCCCGTTCGGCGCGCCGCCCCAGGGCGCGGGGTTCGCCGGGACCC
>NZ_JAAXOY010000789.1 GCF_012396155.1 Cellulomonas septica
CAGCGCGCCGCGGGCGTCGACGACGCGCGCGATGCGGTCGTAGCCGACCAGCGCGCGCGGCAGCTCGCCGAGCACCCAGCCGAACGCCCGCACGGGCACCGCCAGCAGCGTGAGCAGGTAGGCCGCCGCGACGACGTCGCCCGTGCCGATCCGTCCGGCCGCGACCTGCACGGCGCCGACGACGAGCACCAGCAGCGTGCCGAGGCTCGGCAGCACGTCGATCACGGGGTCGAAGAACGCACGGACCACGCCGACCCGGACGTTCGCGTCGCGCAGCTCGCGTGCGCGGGCCGCGAACCGCGCGGCCTCGCGCTCCTCCGTGCCGAGCGCCTTCACGAGCAGCGCGCCCTCGAAGCTCTCGTGCGCGACGTCGGCGACCCCGGCGCGCAGCTCCTGGGCGTGGCCGACCGCGGGCGCCATCCGGCGCTGGAACACGAGGTTGGCGACGAGCGCGAGGGGCACGACGACGAGCGCGGCGAGCGCGAGCCACACGTCGGTGCGCAGCAGCCCGACGGCCGCCACCGCGAGCATGACGACGACGCCGAGCGCGAACGGCAGCGGGTTGAACACCCCGGTCGACGCCTCGACGTCGGCGCTCGCGTTCGACAGCAGCTGACCCGTGGGGTGCTGCTTGTGCCACGACATCGGCAGGCGCAGGTACTGCCGGGTGACCCGCGTGCGGTGGTCCGCCTGGATCTGGGCGAAGCCCATGCCGGCGAAGATCCGTCGTCCCGCGACCGAGACGGCGAGCGTCACCGCGACGGCCAGCAGCGCGAGGCCGGCGAGCCAGATCCGGTCGCGGGCCTGCGCGGAACCGGCGAGCGCGGGCACGACGACCTCGTCGGTCGCCCACCCGAGCACGCGGCTCACGGCCACGACGGAGACGCCGAAGACCGCTGACGTGCCGATCGCCACCACGTAGGTCCACGGGTGCGCCGCGATGCCGCGGACCACGATCGTCGCGGCTCGGCGGGGCACCGAGCCGGTCAGCGTCATCGGTCGCGACGAAGGAGCTCGCGAGCGCACGCGCAGGCCTTTCGGGAGGGGGCGGGAAACCGTCATCCTCTCACGCGGTCGTGACGCGTCGCCCGCCGGACGCGCCCGTCCGGGCGGCCCTCGCGCGCTCTCCCCGAGGGCTGGTCACCGCCGTCGTCGAGACCCGCCTCGTGGCGCGGACCAGCGCTCCCACGTGCGACGATGCGGGGATGACGTGGCACGAGGTGGAGCGCGCGCAGCTGGCCGAGGCTCTGCGAGCCGTGCCGCCCGACGCACCCACGCTGTGCGAGGGCTGGCAGGCCCGTCACCTCGCGGCGCACGTCGTCCTGCGCGAGCACTCCCCCGTCGTCGGTGCCGGGATCGCCGTGCCCGCGCTCGGCGCCCGGGCAGAGGCCGCGATCGAGCGGCTCGCGGACGACGCCGCGACCGAGGGCGCGTACCGGGACCTCG
>NZ_JAAXOY010000079.1 GCF_012396155.1 Cellulomonas septica
GGTCGCGGTCGTGCTCACCGTGCTGCGCGCCCGTACCCGACCGGAGCTGCGCGGGCGCGTGGCCGTCGCGCTCGCGCTGCTCGTGGTCGGCTCAGCCGCGGGGACGACGGCGCGGCCCGGCATGCCGTGGTGCGACCCGACCACGCTCTGGCAGGGCCACGGGGTGTGGCACGTGCTGGCGGCCGCGGCGCTCGTGGTGCTGGCGCCGACGGTCGGCCGGGTCAGCGCGGACCCGTGCGCAGGGACGACGGCGCGATCTCGAGCGCGTGCTCGCGCACGTGGTCGAGCGCGCGCTTGACGGCCCCGACCGTGACCACGTCGCCGCCGAGGTCGGAGGCCAGCACCTGGATCCCCGGCGGGTCGAGGTAGCGGTCGAGCTCGCGGCGCACGAGCTCGAGCAGCGGTTCGCACGACGCCGCGACGGCTCCCGCGACGATCACGCGCTCGGGGTCGTAGATGCTCGCGAAGGTCGCGACGACGCGCGCGAGGAGCGCGCCCGCGTGCTCGAGGACGCTCACGGCGAGCGGGTCCTCCTCCAGCGCGGCGGCGAACACGCTGGCCGCGTCGAGCGCGTCCGCGTCGAGGTCCTGGAGGGTCGATCCCGCGTCGCCGGCCAGCCGGTGGAGCTGCGCACGGGCGTCGTCGCGCACGATCGCGGCGATCCCGTCGGCGGACCCGACGCCCTCGACGAGGTCGAGGTAGCGCATCTCCCCCACGCCGCCGTGCGCCCCGCGCAGCAGCCGTCCGTCGTCGACGACGCCCGCGCCGAACCGCTCGCCGGCGAGCAGCGTGACGTGGCAGCGCGCGTCGCGCCCGTTCCCGCGCCAGTCCTCGGCGACGGCCGCGAGGTTGGCGTCGTTGTCGGTGATCGTCGTCCAGCCGTGCCGCTCGCGCAGGTGCGCGCCGATGTCGGGGTTCATGCGCGCCCAGAAGGGGTTGTCCCGGAAGGCGGTGCGGCCGTCGCGGTCGACAGGTGCCGGGACGCCGACGGCGACCGCGAGAACGCTGCGCGTGTCGGCGGCCGCGTCACCCAGCGCGCGCACCGCGGCGCGCTCGATGAGCGCGAGACGGTGGTCAGCGGTCCCGTCGTGCGCCGCGACGGGCAGCTCGGTCCGGGCGAGCACCTCGCCGCGCAGGTCGGTCACCGTCGCGCTGACGCGGTGCTGACCGGCGTCGACTCCGACGACGACGCCGGCACGCGCGTCGAACGCGTACCGCCGGGCGGGGCGACCCCGCCGCTGGTCCCCTCCGGAGCGCTTGCTCTCGAGCTCGACGACCCACCCCTGGGCGATGAGCTCGTCGCACACGTCGTGCACGGTCGCACGCGACAGGCCCGTGGCCTCGATCAACGCCGAGCCCGTGACCTCGTCGACGTCCCAGACGTGGTCGAGCACGAGGCGCGTGCTGACCTCGCGCAGCCGCCTCGTCGAGACCGGCACCGCATCCACCCTTGACCTCCTCCGCCGATAGCGAGACTCTAGTGCCGAGCCTTAAATTTAGGGCCTAGATCAAAACGAAGCAGGGGGACGGATGACCTCGACGACGCCGGTGCTCGGGAACGTGGCGGCGGGACTGCCGCGCCAGGACGCCACCTGGTGGCGGCAGGCGGTCGTGTACCAGATCTACCCGCGCAGCTTCGCCGACTCGAACGGCGACGGGATCGGCGACCTCCCCGGCATCACCGCCAAGGTCCCCTACCTGCGCGACCTCGGGGTCGACGCCGTGTGGCTCAGCCCGTTCTACCCGTCGGCGCTCGCCGACGGCGGCTACGACGTCGACGACTACCGCGACGTCGACCCGCGCATCGGCGCGCTCGCGCAGTTCGACGAGATGCGCGCCGCGCTGCACGCCGCGGGCATCCGCCTCGTCGTCGACATCGTCCCCAACCACACCTCCGACCGGCACGTCTGGTTCCAGGAGGCCCTGGCGTCGCCGCCCGGCTCGCGTGCCCGCGAGCGCTACGTCTTCCGCCGCGGGCTCGGCGAGCACGGCGAGCTGCCCCCGAGCGACTGGACGTCGAAGTTCGGCGGGCCCGCGTGGCACCCCGCCGGGGACGGCGAGTGGTACCTGCACCTGTTCGCGCCCGAGCAGCCCGACCTCAACTGGGCCGACGACGAGGTACGGCAGGAGTTCCTCACGACGCTGCGGTTCTGGGCCGACCGCGGCGTCGACGGGTTCCGCATCGACGTCGCGCACGCGCTCGCCAAGGACATGGCGGAGCCGCTGCCGACGCAGGCCGACCTCGAGGCCGACATCTGGGGTGGTGCGCACCCGCTCGAGGACCGCGACGAGGTGCACGACATCTACCGCGAGTGGCGCCGGCTGTTCGACGAGTACGACCCGCCGCGCACCGCGGTCGCCGAGGCGTGGGTGCCCGCGCACCGCCGCTCGCGCTACGCCTCCCCCGAGGGGCTGGGCCAGGCGTTCAACTTCGACCTGCTCGAGGCGTCGTGGGACGCGGCGTCGTTCGCGTCGATCGTCGACAAGAACCTCGCGCTCGCGCGGGAGTCCGGCGCGTCCTCGACGTGGGTGCTGTCGAACCACGACGTCGTCCGGCACGCGACCCGCTACGGGCTGCCCGACGGCACCGACCTGATCGCGTGGCTGCGGTCGGACGGCACCGACCCGCGCCCCGACGAGGAGCGCGGCCGCCGCCGAGCCCGCGCCGCGACCCTGCTGACGCTCGCCCTGCCGGGGTCGGCGTACCTCTACCAGGGCGAGGAGCTCGGGCTGCCCGAGGTCGCCGACCTGCCCGCCGACGTGCTGCAGGACCCCACGTTCTTCCGCTCCGGCGGCGAGCAGAAGGGCCGCGACGGCTGCCGCGTACCGCTGCCCTGGGAGTCGCACGGCCCCACCCTCGGCTTCGGCGCGGAGCGCGCGCACCTGCCGGTCCCGGCGTCGTTCGAGCGCTTCGCCGTCGACCGGCAGGAGGCCGACGCCGCCTCGACGCTCGCGTTCTACCGGCGTGCGCTCGCCGCACGGCGCCGCCTGCAGACGACCGAGACGCTCGAGTGGCTCACGAACGTCCCCCCGACCGTCGTCGCGTTCACGCGGCCCGGCGGCTGGGCGTCGATCACGAACTTCGGCACGACGAGCGTGCCGATGCCCGCGGGTCAGGTCGTCGTGTCGAGCTCCCCGCTCGACGGCGACCGGGTGCCCGCGGAGACGACCGTCTGGCTCCGGCTCGAGGACGCGCCGGTCGACTGACGCTGGTCCGGGCGGGCGCCGACGCGCCCGCCCGACGGTGGCGGCACCCCCTGCCGCCGCAGGACACCCGAGGGGAGACGACGCCGTGCCCAGCACCAGGACCGCACGACCGCCCGCACCGCAGCCGCCGCCCGACACGGGCCCCGCCACGTCACCGCCGTCCCTGGCGTCACGCGACCTGACGCGCCGCGGGTTCCTCCGCAGCGTCGGCGTCGTCGGCGCCGGTCTCGCGCTGGGGGCGTGCGCCCGGGGTTCGGGCGGGTCGGGCACCACCGAGATCGTGTTCTTCCAGTCGAAGCCCGAGGTCATCGGCTACTTCGACGAGCTCATCCAGCAGTTCCACGACGCGCAGAGCAAGGTCCGCGTGCGGCACGACGCCACGTCGAACCTCGCCGGGTCGTTCGTGCGGGAGCGGCCGCCGGACATCGGCTGCCTCAACTACAACTTCGAGATCTCGCGCTACGTCGAGCGGGGCGTGCTGAGCGACCTCGGCGACATGCCGGAGGCCGCCCGCATCCGGCCCGACCTGCAGCCGCTCATCGACGTGACGGCGACCTACCCCGACCGCACGAGCGTCATCCCGTACTCGCTCATGGCGGCCGCGGTGCTCTACAACCGGACGATCTTCGCCGAGCACGACCTGACGCCGCCGACGACGTGGGACGAGCTCATCGGGGTGTGCGACACGCTCACCGCGGCGGGCGTCACCCCGATCTACGGGACGTTCAAGGACCCGTGGACGATCGCGCAGGGGCACTTCGACTACGCGGTGGGCGGCCGGCTCGACACCACGAAGTTCTTCAACCAGCTCAAGCGGCAGGGCACGAACGTCGGCCCGGACTCACCGGTGTCGTTCGAGAAGCAGTTCCTCGACCCCGTCGAGCAGATGCAGCAGCTGCTCCCCTACTCGAACCCGAACGCGGCGAGCCGCGGCTACGGCGACGGCAACCTCGCGTTCGCGAGCGGCGAGGCCGCGATGTACCTGCAGGGTCCGTGGGCCATCGGCGAGATCGCCAAGACCAACCCCGACCTCGACGTCGGCGCATTCCCGCTGCCGATGACGGACGACCCGGCCGACCGCAAGGTGCGCGTCAACATCGACCTCGCGCTGTGGATCCCCGAGGGTTCCCGCAAGAAGGCGGCGGCGCGCGAGTTCCTCACGTTCCTCATGCAGCCCGACGTCATCGACGCGTACAACGCGCACGCGCTCGGCTTCGGCGTGACCACCGACGCGGCGCCGGTGACGAACCCGACGCTCGTCGAGCTCCAGGAGTACTACGACCGCGCGGACTTCTACATCGGCGCCTCGCAGCTGGTCCCGCAGTCCATCCCCCTGCAGAACTACACGCAGTCGCTCGCCGCCGGCGACGCGCCCAAGCCCGTGCTCAGCACGCTCGACGCCGACTGGCGGCGCCTGGCGTTCCGGTCCTGACCACGCTCCGCCGCACTCCCACGAACGGAGACCTCCCATGGCAACCGCAGCCGCGACCCGGCCGCGCCGGAGCGACGTCGCTCCCCCGCGTGCCCCGATCACGAAGGACCGCCCGCGGGTCAACCGGACCTTCTACCTGTTCCTCGTCCCCACGCTCGTGCTGTTCACGCTGTCGATCACGCTGCCCGCGGTCATGGGCATCACGCTGAGCTTCACGGACTCCGTCGGGTTCGGCGAGTTCGAGTTCACCGGTCTGACCAACTACCTCGCCCTGTTCTCCGACCCGGCGATCCGCAGCTCGTACGCGTTCACCGTCGGGTTCGCGCTCGTCACCGTGGTGCTCGTCAACGTCCTCGCGTTCCTGCTGGCCGTCGGCCTGACCGCGAAGATCCGCGCCAAGATCGCGCTGCGCGCGGTGTTCGTGCTGCCCATGGTCATCGCGGGCATCGTCATCGCGTACGTCTTCAACTTCCTGTTCTCCAACTCCGTGCCGCAGCTCGGCGCGGCGATCGGCGTCCCGGTGCTCGAGCAGAGCCTGCTCGCCAACCCCGACCTCGCCTGGGTGACCATCGTCATCGTCACCGCGTGGCAGGCGATCCCGAGCGCGCTGCTCATCTACATCGCCGGGATCCTGTCGATCCCCGGCGAGGTGTACGAGGCAGCCGCCATGGACGGCGCGACACCCGTGCGGCGGCTGCTGTCGATCACGCTGCCGCTCGTCACCGGGTACGTCGTCATCAACATGGTCATCGGCTTCAAGAACTTCCTGAACGCCTACGACATCATCGTCGGCCTCACGAACGGCGGTCCCGGCACCGCGACCCGCAGCGTCGCCATGACGATCTTCACCGGCTTCACCGGCGGCGACTACGCCTACCAGATGGCCAACGCGACGATCTTCTTCCTCATCGCCGTCGTGCTCGCCGTCGTCCAGCTGCGCCTGACCCGCGGAAGGAGCGCGTTCTGATGACTGCCCAGACGCTCGTCACCACGACCCCCGGCCAGGTGCCGATCCGCCGGCGCCGGCGCTTCCTCGGCCGCGGCGGGGAGGACCGCCCGAGCTGGGGCGCGACCATCGCGCTGCTCGTCTGCTCGCTCGCCGTCTTCCTGCCGCTCTACGCGACGCTCACGATGGCGTTCAAGACGACCGCGCAGTCCGTCGACGGCCAGGTGTTCTCGCTGCCGTCGCCGTTCAGCGTCGACGGCTTCGTCCAGGCGTGGGAGCTGACCAACTTCCCGCGCGGGTTCGCGATCTCCGTGTTCGTCACGGCCGTCACCGTCGTCGGCACGGTGGGCCTCGCGTCGTTCGCGGCCTACGCCATCGCCCGCAACTGGGAGCGGCGGTTCTTCCGCTGGTCGTTCTTCTACCTGCTCGCCGCGATGTTCCTGCCGTTCCCCGTCCTCGCGCTGTCACAGGTCAAGCTCACCGGCATGGTCGGGCTCGCCAACCCGGTCGGCGTCGCGCTGCTGCACGTCATGTTCCAGCTGTCGTTCAGCGTGCTGCTGTTCACCGCGTTCATCCGCGGCCTGCCCGAGGAGCTCGAGGAGAGCGCCCGCCTCGACGGCGCGACCACCTGGATGGTGTTCCGGCACATCGTGTTCCCGATGATGGCGCCCATGAGCGCGACCGTCGCGATCTTCGCGTTCCTCGCCTCGTGGAACGACTTCATGATGCCGTCGCTCATCACCGCCGACTCCACGCTGCAGACCCTCCCGGTGCTGCAGAGCGTCTTCCAGACGCAGTTCAGCAGCAACTACAACGTCGCGTTCGCGTCCTACCTCATGGCGATGGCGCCCGCGATCATCGTCTACCTCTTCACCCAGCGCTGGGTCATGGCGGGCGTGACGCAGGGGGCGATCAAGTAGCCGCGACCCCCGCCGGCGCGCGCGCGGTGGCCGTCGTCCGGCGGCTGTCGGCACCGACGGGCACACTCAGGGGGCATGGGCACGGACCTCCCCTGGGTGCTGCACGTCGACCTCGACCAGTTCGTCGCGGCCGTCGAGGTGCTGCGCCGCCCGGAGCTCGCGGGCCGGCAGGTCGTGGTCGGCGGTCGCGGCGACCCGACCGAGCGCGGGGTCGTGTCGACCGCGTCGTACGAGGCCCGCGAGCACGGCGTGCGGTCGGGGATGCCGCTGCGGATCGCGGCGCGCAAGCTTCCCGACGGCGTGTTCCTGCCGGTCGACGCTCCCGAGTACGAGGCCGTGTCGGAGCACGTCATGGCGACGCTGCGGTCGCTCGACGTCGTCGTCGAGGTGCTCGGCTGGGACGAGGCGTTCCTCGGGGCACGGACGGACGACCCGGAAGCGCTGGCCCGCCGCGCGCAGGAGGCGGTGCTCCGCGAGACACGGCTGCACTGCTCCGTGGGCATCGGCGACAACAAGGTCCGCGCCAAGATCGCGACGGAGTTCGGCAAGCCCGCGGGCGTCTACCGGCTGACCGCGGACAACTGGTTCGAGGTCATGGGCGACCGCCCGACAGATCGACCTCTGGGGTGTGGGGACCAAGGTCTCGAAGCGGCTCACGGCGCTGGGCGTCACGACCGTGCGCGAGCTCGCGGACTCCCCGGTCGACGCGCTCGTCGCGGAGTTCGGGCCGCGCATGGGCGTCTGGTACCACGACCTGGGGCACGGCCTCGGCCCGACGACGGTCGACGACACCCCGTGGGTCCCGCGCGGTCACAGCCGGGAGACGACGTTCCAGCAGAACCTCACGACGCCCGAGCAGGTGCGTGAGGCGGTGCTCGCGCTCGCCCGTGACGTCGTCGGGGACACGACGCAGGACGGGCGACCGGTCGTGCGCGTCGCGCTCAAGGTGCGGTACGCGCCGTTCGTCACGACGACGATGAGCCGCAAGCTCCCGTCGCCGACGACGGACGGTGCCGCGGTCGTCGAGGCCGCCGCCGCCCTGGCCGAGAAGATCGAGGACCGCGAGGTGCGGCTGCTCGGCGTCCGCGCGGAGATGGCCCCACCCGGCGACGCCGACCCCGTCGAGCGCACGCCGGTCCGCGGCCGGATCTGACACCCGCACGGGCGACGGCCGGTCGGGTGGCGCGCCGACGGGGCCCTCACGATCGGCCGGGTCCCGCCGACAGGTCGGACGGAGGTGTCCGTGCCCACCCTCGTCGAGGCCGTCTCGCTGCTCGCGGCCCTCGTGGCGACCGCGACCGGCGTCCTCGTCGCGCGCCGACGTCGGGCCTCGCCGCTCGCGCTGCCGCTCGCCGTGATGATGTTCGGCGCGTCGCTGTGGGCCAGCGCCCGGGCGCTGCTGCACGTCGCGGAGGGCTCCGTGCCCACGACAGTGAGCCTCCACTACCTCGTCTTCCCGGGGGCGGCGGCAGTCGCCGGAGGGACGTTCTGGTACCTCGCGGTGCTGTCCGGCCGGCGCCTGTCCCGCCGTGCGGGCGCGCTGCTGCTCGTGCACCCCGCCCTCCTGGTCGTCGCGCTCGTGCTCGACCCGGTGCACGCGTGGTTCCTCCACGTCGACGTCGAGGGCACGCGCGTGACGGTGGGCGCAGGCCCGCTGTACTGGGTGCACACCGCCTACAGCTACGCGCTCATCGTCGCGGGCATCGTCCTGGCGCTCGGCGCCATGGTCCGCGCCGTGCCCGGCCACCGCCGCGTCTTCGGTGTGGCCGTGCTCGCCGCGACCATCCCGACGGTGGGCAACGTCCTGACGAACCTCGTCGCGGCGCGCACGGAGAACGTGCACCTCACGCCCGTGTTCTTCCTGGTGAGTGCAGCGATCTGGTGGTGGGTCGAGCGGTTCGGCGGGCACAGCACCGTGGTGCCGGTGGCGACCCGGCAGGTGCTGGACGTCATCGACGACGCCGTCGTCGTGCTGGACCCTCGCGGTCGCGTCCTCGACGCGAACCCGGCGGCGCGCACGCTGCTCGGCGGCGCCGACGGCACCGGGCTCGACCTCGGCGCGGACGCGCCGTGGCGGGCGTACCTCGACGACGACCCCACGCGACGGGACCGCGAGACCCTGACGACCGCGAGCGGGACGGTGCTCGACGTGCGCGTCACGCCGATGACGGACCCGGTCGGCCGGGCGGCGGGCACCGTGATCAGCGGTGGCCTCTTCGCGGGCGACTCCGCGGTGCGGTCGCTCAAGCAGGCCCTGCAGACGGCGGCGTCGTACCCCGTGGACGGCTCGTCGCCGTCCGAGGTCGGCATCTCGATCA
>NZ_JAAXOY010000790.1 GCF_012396155.1 Cellulomonas septica
ATCGTCGACCAGTACGAGGTCGACATGGACCTGCTGCGCGGCGACGGTGCGAGCCCGCGGGCGCTCGGCTGGCTGCCGCGCGGCGTGCGCGGCCACGCGTGCCTCGGCCTGTGGCTGGGTGCGGACCGGGGGCCCGGGGACCGGGAGATGGAGATCGTCGGCGTGCACGACACGTCGGGCACGCTGTCGCGGCTGGTCGGGATGCGCACGACGGCGAGCCAGTTCCCGCCGGCGGCGCTGACCCGGGCGGGGACGGTCGGCAGCAACGAGCTGACGTTCGTGGTCCCGGTGACGTTCGGCGGCAGCGACTGGGGTCTGCTCGCGATCGACGGCACCGCGGAGACGCGGGCGACGAGCGCGCGCGACCGGTTCAACCACTGGGCGGCGCTGCTGGCGGTCGCGCTGGACCAGGAGCGCCTGCTCACGTCGCTGCGCGAGCAGCGCCGGGCGCTCGAGCAGGCCGCTGCGCGGGAACGCTCCCTCGCGGACACGGTGCGTGCGAGCGAGGAGCGCTACGCGCTCGCGTCGATGGCGGCGCACGACGGCACGTGGGACTGGGACGTCTCGGCGGGCACGGTGTACTACTCGCCGCGCTGGAAGCAGACCCTCGGCTACGACGACGAGGTCATCGGCGACTCGCCCGCGGAGTGGCTCGAGCGCGTCCATCCCGCCGACCGCGACGACCTGTCGGCGGCCATCGCGTCGCAGCTCGCCGGCGCGGGCACGCCGCTCGAGCTCGAGCACCGCGTGCGGACGTCGTCGGGCGACTACCGCTGGATGCTGTGCCGCGCGGTGACCGTGCTCGACGACGCGGGCTGCCCCGCCCGGCTGGTCGGCGCGCTCGTCGACGTGACCGAGCGCAAGGAGGCAGAGCTCGCGCTCCAGCGGGACGCGCTGCACGACCCCGAGACGGGCCTGGTGAACCGCCTGCTGTTCCTCGACCGGCTCGCCTCCGCGCTGCTGCGCACGCGCCGCTCGCCGTCGTACGACTGCGCGGTCGTGCTGGTGCGCGTCGCCGACGACCACGCGATCCCGACCCAGGGCCGGCACGAGGAGGGCGACGTCCACCTCGACCTGCACCGCGAGCTCGTGCGCCGGTTGCGCCGGCCGCTGCGCGAGGGCGACACCCCCGCGCGCATCGCCGAGGACGACTTCGCGGTCCTGCTCGACGACGTCGGGCCCGGCGGCGTGCCGGGACGGGTGGGTCAGCTGCTCGACCAGCTGCGCCACGAGCTCGGCGCGCGCATCCGCGTCGGCGCGCTCGGCAGCATCCGCGGGTTCCGCGACGTCTCCGAGGTGCTCCGCGAGGTCGACATCGCGCTGCTGCGCGGCGGGTCGACGACGACGTGGCGGCAGGAGTCGCGGCCGGGGTCCGTCCTGCGCTGAGCGAGGACGACGAGACGACGACGCCCCGCGGCCAGGTCGGCCGCGGGGCGTCGTGGTGC
>NZ_JAAXOY010000791.1 GCF_012396155.1 Cellulomonas septica
GCCGGACGTGGAGCCGCCCGCACCGTTCCGGCGGATCGGCGTCGTGCGCGCCGCCGGCGGCGGTGACGGGCCGCGGGTCCTGGTCGGCGGGAAGGTGCCGGACGTCGCGCCCGGCTGGGACCACTTCGCGGGCTGAGGGCGCCGGACGGCGTCCGCGGAGGACGAGGGGGCAGCCACGACGGTGCAGGTGTCGCGCCACGCGCCGCGGCGCTCCCGGCTGCGGGGTAAGGGCAGAGGAGCGTCCCCCTCGGGCTCAGTTGCGGCGGTACCGGACCTCGAGGAGCTCGGCACCGCCGACGTCGTCGTAGCGCTCGACGCCGTCGGCCTGGAACCCGTGCCGGCGGTAGAAGTGGCGGGCGCGGTCGTTCGCGGCCAGCACCCACAGCGAGACGCGCGTGCGGTCGCCGACCTCGGACAGCACGGTCCGCATGAGGTCCCGCGCGACCCCGTGGCCCCACGTGCCGGGGTCGAGGTAGATGGAGTAGATCTCGCGGTCGCCGCGGCTCGCGTCCTCGTCGCGGGCCGGGCCGACGGTGATGAAGCCGATGATCTGCCCGCCCGCCTCGGCGACCCACGTCCGCACCCGGTCCTCGGCGCCGTGCGCGAGGTAGCCCTGCCAGTCGCGCGTGCGGGCGTCGACGTCGAGGCTCGCGAGGTAGTCGGCCGGGACGATGCCCGCGTACGCCTCCTGCCAGGACCGGACGTGGACGGCCGCGATGGCAGCGGCGTCGGCGGCTCCGGCGGCGCGGACGGTCACCTCGTCGAGCTGCTCGATCATGACGTCACCCTGCCACATGGTCCGGGCATGGCGAAGGCCCGCGAGGCGATTGCCTCACGGGCCTTGCGACCGGTGGTGCGACGGCGTCAGACGGCGCGCTGGACCTTGCCGGCCTTGAGGCACGAGGTGCACACGTTGAGGCGCTTCGGGGTGCCCGCGACGACGGCGCGGACGCGCTGGATGTTGGGGTTCCAGCGGCGCTTCGTGCGCACGTGCGAGTGCGAGATGCTGTGCCCGAAGCTCGGGCCCTTGGCGCAGACGTCGCAGTTGGCAGCCACGATCTTCTCCTGTGTTCTTGCGGTCGGTCCCGGCCCCGACGGGTCGGGACCGATGCGGGCACGTCGCGGGGACCGCGACGAAGTCGGTTGTCGGGACGCGTCCGTCACCGGGCCTGGGGCGTCCGGATCGGGGTCGACGGGCCGGTGTGGCCCGCGCGTCACCTGTGCCCGAGTCGTCGGGCAACCGGTCAAGACTAGCCCATGGCCCGCAGGCGACCCAAATGTGGGCGCGATGCGGCAGGGTGGGGGACCAGCAGCGGGACCTCGGGCCGCCCGCCGCGGGCGCCGACGTGCGCCTCGAGCCGACGCCCGGGCGGTGACCGGAGGGATGGACGTGCTCGACGCCGACGTGCTGCGCGCCTGGGCCGGCGGTGCCCGCACGGC
>NZ_JAAXOY010000792.1 GCF_012396155.1 Cellulomonas septica
CCTGGATCCCGGTCGTGTCCGCCGCCGCGGCCGCCGCGATCCTCGGCGTCGCCGCGACCGGTGCCGCGTTCACGATCGGCGACGAGCGGGCCGACGGCTCGCGCCCGGCCTCGCTCGCCGAGATCGGCCGCGACACGACCGACACGGTCCCCGTCGCGGGCTCGACGAACGACGCCCCCGACTGGCAGGCGGTCTCGCAGGCCGTCGCGCCGTCCGTCGTCGCGATCGAGGTCAGCACCGGCCAGGGCGGCGCCCAGGGCTCGGGCGTGATCGTCGACGACCAGGGCCACATCGTCACGAACAACCACGTCGTGGCCGGCGCGCAGGGCAAGGTCCAGGTCACGCTGACCGACGGCCGGCTGTTCGAGGCGAGCGTCGTCGGCACCGACCCGACGACCGACCTCGCGGTCATCAAGCTCGACGACGCCCCCGACGACCTCGTCGCGGCCGCGCTCGGCGACTCCGCCAAGGTCGAGGTCGGCCAGTCCGTCATGGCCGTCGGCAACCCGCTCGGCCTCGCCAACACCGTGACGACCGGCATCGTGTCGGCCGTCGACCGCCCGGTGTCGACCTCCGCGGAGGACGGCAGCCAGGCGACCGTGACCAACGCGATCCAGGTCGACGCCGCGGTGAACCCCGGCAACTCCGGCGGTCCGCTGTTCGACGCGCAGGGCCGTGTCATCGGCATCAACTCGTCGATCGCGACGATGTCGCAGCAGTCCGGCTCGATCGGCCTGGGCTTCGCCATCCCGGTGAACCTCGTGAAGAACATCGCGTCGCAGCTCGTCGACGACGGCACCGCCGAGCACGCGTTCCTCGGCGTGAGCCTCTCCGACGGCACCGCGACCGCCGACGGCGTGACCCGCCGCGGCGCGGTCGTCGAGGAGGTCAGCGCCGACTCGCCCGCGTCGAAGGCCGGCCTCGAGGCCCAGGACGTCGTGGTCGCGATCGACGGCAAGGCCGTCGGCGGCGCCGAGTCGCTCACGGCCTACGTCCGGGCGCTCGCGTCCGGCGACCAGGCGACGCTCACCGTCGTCCGCGACGGCAAGGCGTCGGAGGTCGACGTGACGCTTGCCGCCCGCCCGGAGTCCGCGGCGACCCCGCAGGACCCGCAGGGCGGCCAGGACCAGGGCCAGGGTCAGAGCCCCGACCAGGGGCAGGGCCAGGACCAGCAGGGTCCCGGCGGCCTCCCCGGCGGGATGACGCCCGAGGACCTCTGGAAGTGGTTCCAGGGCCAGGGCCAGGGCTGACGGCACCCGCCCGTCGGACCGCGGTCCCGGTGACCGACCAGCACCGCTCACCGGGACCGCGCACGGCACGCGGCTCGCACACCTGAGCCGCTCACCGCGGTCGACCCCGACCGCCACCGCCGGGCACCCGCTCCCCACGGGTGCCCCGCACCCCGAC
>NZ_JAAXOY010000793.1 GCF_012396155.1 Cellulomonas septica
CTCGGCACGCGCCCACCCCAGCCACGCGAGCAGGGGAGCGGCCGCGCCGAGCACGACGAGCAGCGTCGCGGCCGTGAGCCGGAGGCGCGGCTCGACGGGCAGGTCGAGCGCCTCGAGGGCGACGCCGCCGGCGAGGAGGGCGAGCGAGGTGCGGACCCAGGCGAGGAATGTCCGCTCGTTGGCGAGGGAGAACCGGGCGTCGGGCTCGTCGCCGGTGCCGTAGACCCAGCGGGGGCGGCGGGTGTCGGGGGACATGGCCCCATCCTCGCGTCCGTCGCGGCGCTCCGGTGTCACGGACGACACGGCCACCACCGGCTGCGGGATCCGCCCGACGGCGCCGAGCACGGCCGAAGCGGTGACGGCGGCGAGTGCGACGCGCCCGCGGTGCCCGGCCCCTCACCTGGACGTGCGACCTGCGTCACGCCGCCGCGACGTATCAGACGGGCCGCCGACGCCTCCTGAGCGACGACCGGGTGAGGGAGGGGACGAACGTGACGCTGCTCGAGCGCGACCTGCGCCGGATGCACCTGCTGCACCAGCGCGAGCTGCACGCACGCCTGCACCGCAGCGCCCGGGCCGACCTCCGCACCGCACAGGAGGTCGTGCTGCGTGGCGGGCACGCCGGACGCGGCGACCGCACCGTCACCCGTCGGTCCGTTCCGGGCACCGCCCGCTGACGTCGTCCGTGGCTGCGGGACACCCCTGCGCTCGTGCCCGTCGTCGTCGCGTCGAGGCGTCAGAGCGGCGGACGGGCCCCGAACACCGCCGAGCCGACGCGGACGAGCGTCGCGCCCTGCCGGACGGCGACCTCCAGGTCCCCGCTCATGCCCATCGACAGCTCACGCGCCTCCGACGTGCCGGGCGCACCGGACGCGACGACGTCGTCCCGCAGGGCGGCCAGCGCCGCGTACCCCGCACCGACCGCGGCCGGGTCGGGCGACCTGAGCCCCACGGTCATGAACCCCGCGAGGCGCAGGCCGGGGAGGGCAGCGACCGCCACGGCGAGCGCCGCCGCGTCGCCGAGCACGACGCCGTGCTTGGTCGGCTCGCCCGAGACGTTGACCTGCACCAGGACGTCGAGCGGGACGGCCCGGTCCGCGCAGCGCTCCGACAGCCGCTGCGCGAGCGCGACCGACTCGACCGACTCGACGCACGACACCCAGCGCAGGGCTGCGTTGACCTTGTTCGACTGCAACGGGCCGATGAGGTGCGTCACGGGCGCCAGGTCGGCCAGGTCCGGCCCCTTCGCGACGAGCTCCTGCACGCGGTTCTCGCCGATCAGCACGGGTGCGAGCGACGGGTCCGCCTCGACCGCCGCCGCGTCGGCGGCCAGCGCGGCACGCACGCGCGCGGCGTCGACCGTCTTCGTCGCGAGGAGCACCCGCACGGACC
>NZ_JAAXOY010000794.1 GCF_012396155.1 Cellulomonas septica
CGAGCACCGCGCCCGGATTGCGGTCGGGCCGCCGCACCTGCGACGTTGGGCCGGTGACGGCTCCCCCCACGACGCCCGGGCCGGCGCTGCGCGTCCGCGTCCCCGCCCTCAACCCGTCCGTGCGCCGCTTCCTGTCCACCGAGGCGGGCAGCGCCGTCGCGCTCCTCGCCGCGACCGTGCTCGCGCTCGTCTGGGCGAACAGCGCCTGGGCCGACGCGTACGAGGCGCTCTGGGAGACGACGGCGGGCTTCCACATCGGGTCGATGTCGCTCGACCTGGACCTGCACCACTGGGTCAACGACGCCGCGATGGCGGTGTTCTTCGCGGTGGTCGGGCTCGAGATCTCGCGCGAGGCGACGAGCGGCGAGCTGCGCGACCGGCGGACCGTCGCGGTGCCCGCGCTCGGAGCGCTCGGTGGGCTGCTCGTGCCCGTGCTCATCTACCTCGCGTTCACGGCCGGGACGGACGCGGCGCACGGCTGGGGCGTCGTGATGTCGACCGACACCGCGTTCCTGGTCGGCGTGCTCGCGCTGTTCGGGCCGCGCTGCCCGGACCGGCTGCGGCTGTTCCTGCTGACGCTCGCGATCGTCGACGACATCGGCGCGATCACCGTGATGGCGGTCTTCTACTCCGACGACGTCGACCTCGCGGCGCTCGGCGTCGCGGCGCTCGTCGTCGTCGGCATGGCGGTCATGCGCTGGCTGCGGGTCTGGCAGCTCACACCGTACGTCCTCGCGGGCGTCGCGCTGTGGATGGCCGTGCAGGCGTCGGGCGTGCACGCGACCCTCGCGGGCGTGCTGGTCGGGCTCCTGGTCCCGGCGACCGTCCCGCAGCGCGAGCAGGTCGAGGCCGTCCCCGTCTACGCGGGCGACCTGGTCGACGACACGACCGCCGAGCGCGAGCACCTCGCCGAGCTCGCCGCGCGCGCGGCCGTGCCGACGAGCGACCGCCTCCAGCGGATCCTGCACCCGTGGTCGGCGTACCTCGTCGTGCCGCTGTTCGGCCTCGCGAACGCGGGTGTCGTGCTCGACGCGCAGACGCTGTCCGACGCGGCGGGCTCGCGCGTGACGATCGGCGTCGCGGTCGCGCTGGTCGTCGGCAACGCCGTCGGCATCACCGGCGCCTCGACCCTCGCGATCCGTGCCGGGCTCGGCGACCTCCCCGGTCGCGTCCGGTACGGGCACCTGCTCGGCGGCGCGGTGCTCGCGGGTATCGGGTTCACGATCTCGCTGTTCATCGCGCAGCTCGCGTTCGGGGACCAGCCGGACGTGCTGTCGGAGGCGAAGATCGGCATCCTCGCGGGCTCGCTCGTCGCCGCCGTCGCGGGGTCGGTCCTCCTGCGGTGGCTCGGGGAGAAGCTGCCGCTGTGCTCCCCCGCGACCGACGGTCCGCCGCCCGCGCTCCCGCCGCTGCCGTGGCGCGCGCCGGAGTGAC
>NZ_JAAXOY010000795.1 GCF_012396155.1 Cellulomonas septica
CGGTGCCCGCCCCGTGCCGGGTGCCCTCGCCGAGGCTCGCGGACGGCTCGGCCGGGTGCGTCCCGACCCGGACGCTGCGCGCCCCGGTCCGCAGCTCGGCGTGCGCCAGCACGGCCCGGGCCAGCTCGACCCGTGCCTGCTCGGACAGCACGCTCGCTGCCATCCGCACCCACCTCCAGCACGCGGACACCGCTGTGACCTGCGATGACGTCCGTGATCTCGCGTTCGATCGAACATCTGTTCGAAGTATCTCAGTAGACGCTGACACCCGGAGGCGTGTCAATCCGAGCCACCCTCCCGGGCGATCGCGACGCCCCCGGGAGCCCCCGGGGCACCGCCGCGTCGACGTCGGGGCACCGTCGGACCGCGCGCACCGCAGGCCTCGTCGGGCGATGATGACGCGATGACCTCGCTGACCCGCCCCGTCGCCCCCGACCCGTACTCGCTGCTGCCCGCGGTGCCGTCGTTCGAGCTGCGCAGCGACGACATCACGCACGGAGACCGCCTCCCCGACGCGCACACCAACACCCCGGCCGGCGCCAACGTGTCGCCGCACCTGGCGTGGTCGGGCTTCCCGCCCGAGACGCGCTCGTTCGTCGTGAGCTGCTTCGACCCGGACGCGCCCGGCCCGGCCGGCTGGTGGCACTGGACGCTCGTGGACGTCCCCGTGACGACGACCGAGCTCGCGACGGGCGCGGGGACCGCCGGCAGCACGACGCTCCCCGACGGGGCCTTCGCGCTGCGCGGCGACGACGGCGAGCCCGCCTACGTCGGCGCCGCTCCCCCGCCCGGCGACCAGGTGCACCGGTACTTCTTCGTCGTGCACGCGCTCGACACCGACTCGCTCGGCGTCGGCCCGGACGCGATGCCCGGCGCGGTGAACACCGCCGTCGTCTTCCACACGCTCGCGCGTGCCGTGCTCGTCGGGACGTACCAGCGGTGACGGCGGACCCGACGACGACGCTCGGCTCGCTGACCTGGGTGCGCGCGCTGGACCGCCCCGACCTGCTGGCCGACCCGGTGCGCGCCGCGGTCGAGGCGTGGGCCGCCGCCGACGACCGCGTCGCGGACGCCGTGGTGGTCACCGAGATCGACCCCGACCTGGCGGACACCGCGGCGCTCACGGACGCCTACGACCTGCCGCCCTCGGCCTCGGCGAACTGCGTGCTCGTCGCGGGGCGCCGCGAGGGCGAGGAGCGCGTCGCCGCGGCCGTGGTGCGGGCGACGACCCGGGCGGACGTCAACAACGCGGTCAAGCGGCTGCTGTCCATGGTCCTGGCGTTCTTCTACGTCCGGCACCAGAAGGCGAGGGACTGACCATGACCACCCTGGCTCCCACGGTCGGCACCACGACCGACCGGCCCCCGCTCCGGACCGCACCCAAGC
>NZ_JAAXOY010000796.1 GCF_012396155.1 Cellulomonas septica
GGCGCGGTCGCCGGCACGCGGAGCGAGGACGACGAGCGGCAGGAGCGCGGTCGTCGGGGCCGCCCACCACCACCAGACGCGGTCGCGGCCGGCGAGGTCGGCCGCGGCGTCCGCGGCGACGAAGGTGAGCGTCGCGAGGAGGGGGGCGTCGTGGGCGACGTCGGACCACGCGGGGTCGGGGCCGTGCTCGACGAGCGACCCCAGCCCGGTCGCTGCCACGAGCACCGCGTAGGTCCGGACCCGCCCCACGGGCGTGGGTCCGCGCCCGTGGGGAGCGGAGGAGGTCCGCGCGACGAATAGGACGACGGCGGCCCCGACGACGAACGCCAGGCTCGTGACCGCCGCGACGGGCTCGGTGACCGCACCGTCCGCCGCCTCGCACTGCGTCTCCGTCGCGACCCACGTCCAGCGGGACACCGCGTCCATCGACCCACCGTAGGCAGTGCGCCCCCGGTCGGCTCGGGCGCGGCGACGGGTCGACGGCGCCGCTGCGGCACCGCGTCGCCGAGACCACCAAGAAAGTTGCGTCTTCATGCATCCGCACGCCTCCCGACAAGGGAAGAGAGGTCGAGAGTCCCGCCACCGGGCGGGCCGCACGGAAGGACGACCACGATGCGCGCACGACCTCTTGCCGCGACCGGAGCCGCCGGTCTCGCCCTCGCCGCCGTCATGCTGACCTCCGCTCCCGCCGGCGCCGCTCCCGGCGACGCGACCCTGTACGTCCTGCACGGCGTGCCGGGCCTCACGGTGGACGTGTGGGTCAACGGCGAGCGGACGCTCGACGACTTCACGCCGGGCACGCTCGCAGGTCCGCTCGAGCTCGCGCCCGGGACCTACACGGTCGCGATCACGGCCGCGGACGCCGCCGACGCGTCGTCGCCGGCGATCGGCCCGGTGGACCTCCAGCTCGCGGGGAGCACGTCGTACACCGCGGTCGCGCACCTCGACGCGTCCGCGAACCCGACCGCCACGCTCTTCACCAACGACACGTCGACCACCGCCGCGGGCCAGGGCCGCCTCACGGTCCGGCACGTGGCCGCCGCACCCGCGGTCGACGTCCTGGCCGGCGGCTCCGCCGTGATCTCCGGGCTGACCAACCCGAACGAGAAGGTCCTGAACCTTCCCGCCGGCACGGTCAGCGCGAGCGTCGTCGCCGCCGGCACGACCGAGCCCGCGCTGCTCGGCCCGACCGACGTCAACGTCGCCGAGGGCACCAACACCATCGTGTACGCCTGGGGCAACGGGACGGCGACCCCGTCGACGCTCGCGCTCGCGACGCAGGTCATCGACGGCCTGCACGGCACGCCGAGCGGGGTGCCGGCGGGGGAGCTGGGCCTCGCGGCCGACCCGGAGGTCCCGGCGTGGACCTGGGTGGCCGGCGGCCTGCTGGTGGCCGGGCTGGTCGCGGCGTCGTCCGTGGCCGTCCGCCGTC
>NZ_JAAXOY010000797.1 GCF_012396155.1 Cellulomonas septica
CAGGACTGCTGGTCGCGGTCGCCGCGAGTGCCGCACAGGTCGGCGAGCCCGTCCTGCTGCTCGGGCTCGGCGTCCTCGGCGGGGCGCTGTCCTTCGTCGGCGTGCTGCTGGGTGCCGTCTTCTGGATCCCGCGGGTCGTCTCGCTCGCCGGCCGCGCGCTCGCGACGACCGGCACGAGCGCCCGGCTCGCCGCCGCGAACACGCTGCGCAACCCCCGACGCACCGCGACGACCAGCACCGCGCTGCTCATCGGCGTCACGCTCGTCGTGCTCATGAGCACGGGCGCGGCGAGCGCACGCCGCTCGATCACCGCCGGGCTCGAGGACCACTACCCCGTCGACGTCGCCATCAGCGCGGTCGGCGGCGCGGGGGACGAGTCCGTCCCGGCGTCCGTCGTCGCGGAGGTCGCCGACGTCCCCGGCGTCGAGCAGGTCGTCGAGGTGCCCACCGCGTCCGTGGTCCTCGGCGACGGGACGTACGTCGTGCTGCGGGCACCCGACCCGGCCGAGGCCGCCGCGGTGCTGCGCGACGCCGACGCGCTCGACCGGCTCGAGGACGGCACGGTCGTCCTCCCCGCCGCGCGCGAGGAGACGGTGCCCGAGGGCGACACGACGGTCGAGGCCGTCGGCACCGACGGCGAGCCGACGGGCGAGTCGAGCACGCTGCGCGCCGTGCACTCGTCGCTCGGCGGCGTCGACGCCGTCGTCACGCCCGCGACGCTGCACGGGCTCGTCGGCGACGCGCCCGTGCAGACGCTGTGGGTGCGGCTCGACCCCGACGTCGACGCCGCGACGACCGCGCTCGCGATCAACGACGCGGTGTCGTCGGACGCGGTGCTCGTCGAGAGCGCCGGCGCCGAGCGCCAGCAGTACGAGAACCTCATCGACGACCTGCTCGCGGTCGTCGTCGGGCTGCTGGGCGTCGCGGTCGTGATCGCGGTCGTCGGGGTCGCGAACACGCTGTCCCTGTCCGTGATCGAGCGGCGGCGCGAGTCGGCGACGCTGCGCGCGATCGGCATGTCGCGGCGCCAGCTGCGGTGGATGCTCGCCTACGAGGGGATGCTCATCGCGGGCATGGGCGCGGTGCTCGGCACGCTGCTCGGGCTCCTGTACGGCTGGGCCGGGGCCGCGATCATCCTGGCCGGGATGGGCGAGATGCAGCTCGCGCTGCCGTGGGACGACCTGCTGATGGTCCTGGCCGTGGCGCTCGCCGCCGGGCTGCTCGCGTCCGTGCTCCCCGGCCGGTCCGCAGCCCGGACGTCACCCGTGGCGGCGCTGGCGGTCGACTGACGATCCGCGAGCCGACCGGCGGGCCTGTGGGTGGTGGCGACGTCCACACCTCCCACGGGTCCGCCGGTCGCGGCACGCCCGCCCACGGCAGCCTCGCCGGGTGCGCCTCCTCACCGTCCACCCCGACCCGGCGCGCGGCCCTG
>NZ_JAAXOY010000798.1 GCF_012396155.1 Cellulomonas septica
CGGGCGACCGACCCCGGCGGCGTCGGGGACGACGTGCTGGAGGGTGTCGCGGACGTGTGCCGACGCCGAGCGCGCGGACTGCCGGACGGCGACGCGCTCGCGTCGTGGAGCGTCCTGTCGGGCGTGCTCGACGCCGCGCCGCACCTCGCCGTGACGGTCCTGGACGCCGTGCTCGACCGGCTCGCGGACGACCCGGCCGCACGTGACGAGCTCCTGCACCGGTCGGCGCTCGGCCAGCAGGCGGTCGACGCACGCCGGCGTCGCGACGGCACGTCGCCGCGCGCGTGACGGCCGGCGGGATCGCCAGACGACCCCGTCATGGCGACCGGTCAGGAGGCTGAACCGGGCTCCAGGACGGGGTCGGGAGGGCTGAGCGGTGCCGTGAGGCGGGACGCGCGGGTGTCGAGGTAGCGGCGTTCCGGGAGGCTCGTCGTGAGGCGGGCGGCGCGGTGGTAGGCGTCGAGCGCCCCGGCCAGGTCGCCCGCCTGCTCCAGGAGGTGGGCACGGACCGCCCAGAGGCGGTGGTGGTCGGCGGTGCGCGGGTCGTCGTCGAGCGGGCGGAGCAGGTCGAGCCCTGCTCGCGGGCCGGACACCATGGCGACCGCGACGGCCCGGTTGAGCGTGACCATCGGGCCGGGCGCGACGTGGTCGAGGAGGCGGTAGAGCGCGGCGACCTGCGGCCAGTCGGTGTCGGCGGCGGTCGGGGCCTCGGCGTGCACGGCGGCGATCGCGGCCTGGAGCAGGTACGGGCCGGCGGGGTGCACGGCGAGTGCGGCCGACACCAGCGCCACGCCCTCGTCGATCTGACCCCGGTCCCAGCGCGCCCGGTCCTGCTCCGCCAGAGGCACGAGGAGACCGTCCGGCCCGGTCCGGGCGGCACGGTGCGCGTCGGTGAGCAGCATGAGCGCGAGCAGACCCGTGGTCTCGCCGTCGTCGGGCAGCAGCGCGTGGAGGAGCCGCGTCAGACGGATCGCCTCGGTGGTGAGGTCGACGCGCACGAGGTCCGACCCGCCCGACGCGGTGTACCCCTCGGTGAAGACGAGGTACAGCACCTCCCGGACGGCCGCCACGCGCGCGGGCCGCTCGGTCGCCGAGGGGAGGGTGAACGGCTCCCCGCGCACGGTCCGCTTGGCGCGGCTGATCCGCTGCGCCATGGTCGCCTCGGGGACGAGGTGCGCGGCGGCGATCTCGGCGGTCGTCAGCCCGCCGACGGCCCGCAGCGTCAGCGCGACCTGCGACGCGGGCGTGAGCGCCGGGTGGCAGCAGAGGAACAGCAGCGTGAGCGTGTCGTCGTGCGACGGCGGCTCCTCGTCGGCGCCCGGGGCAGCCCGCCGCACGGCCGGGTCCAGGGCGACCGTCGCCTCCCGGACCCGGCGTGCGGAG
>NZ_JAAXOY010000799.1 GCF_012396155.1 Cellulomonas septica
GTGCCGTCCGGCTCCGCGTCCGGGGCCTGGTCCCTCAGCCGGCGGTCGTCAGGCGCAGGCGGTCCCCGACGGCACGGGCGACCGGCCACGCCGCACTGGCCGTCGTCCCGGCGACCGTCACGGTGGCCTCCGGCCCGTCCCCCGCACTCGCCGGGCGGTGCGCCGACCAGAACGAGACGCCCGCGTCCTCGCCCTCGAGCTGCACGACGCCGGGCGCCTCGGGCGGCAGCCACACACCGAGCCCGTAGGCGTACGCGCCGTCGTCCGTCGTGGCGTGCGGCGCGGTCGCCTGTGCGACCAGCTCGGGCGGCAGGATCCGGCCGCCGAGCAGCGCGTCCCAGAACCGCTCCATGTCCGCCGCGGTCGTGTACGCACCGCCGTCGCCGCCCGCGACCACCGGCAGGTGCAGCACGTGCGAGCGCCACGCGTCGCCGACCCGCACGTAGCCGATCGCCGCGTCGGCGGGGAGCTCGTCGGAGCGCAGGAAGTCGGTGCGCGTCATGCCGGCGGGGCGCAGGACGCGCTGCCGGACGAGGTCGTGGAACGGGACGCCCGACGCGCGCTGGGCCAGGAGGGACAGCAGCACGAACGCGGCGTTGCGGTACTCGAGCGGGCCGCCCGGGGCGCGCTCCGGGACGACCCGTCCCAGCACCGGCAGGTAGTCCTCGGGCGAGACGAGCGTGTGCACCGGCACGTCGAGCAGGTACGCGTCCTCGTCGGCGTCGTCGTCGATCACGTCCGAGAGGCCCGACGTGTGCGACAGCAGGTGCTCGAGCGTGACGTCGTCGGGGATCGCCGGGAGGTCGTCGCCCAGCAGGTCACGCGCGGTCGTCGTGAGGCTCAACGTCCCGTCGGCGACGAGGGTCAGGACCGCGAGCGCCGTGAACCCCTTGCTGCCCGACGCCATCGGCATCCGGTCGTCGGGCGTGAGCGGCCGCCCCCAGCGCCGGTCGACGACGCCCCACACGCGTTCGAGGAGCATCTCGCCGTCGACGCGGACCCGGACGACGCCCGCCGCCTCGCGCGGACCGCCCTGCTCGAGCGCCTCGTCGACCAGCGTGTCCAGCTCCGTCTCCGACACCGCGTGCACGTCGTTCATCCTCGGAGCCTACGGACCCGTCAGCCCGTGCCGCCCACGCGGCGGCTCAGGTCGGCGGCGGCGCGCTGCGCGGCACGGGCGAGCTGCTCGGCGGTCGCGTCGTCGGCGTCGGTGCGCGCGAACGTGACCGCGAGCCCCGCGATGGGGTGGCCGGTGTGGTCGTGGACCGCGACGCCGACGGACGCGAAGCCGGGCGTGACGTCGCCGTCCTCGGACGCCCAGCCCCGGCGACGGACCTCGACGAGGACGTCGCGCAGCTCGGCCGGGCGGCTCGGTCCGAGGCCCGTGCGGTCGACGAAGG
>NZ_JAAXOY010000008.1 GCF_012396155.1 Cellulomonas septica
GCCTCGCCGCGCGAAGGGGAGCGACCGCGCGTCGGGTGGCGCCGGCGCGGGGCTCGTGTGGCAGCGCCGACGGGCCCCGCCATCGACGGTGAGCCGTGCGTGACGGTCAGCCGTGCGCGGGCATGCTCGCGGTGTCCTCGTCGGTGGCGGGCCGCACCTCGTCGTCGGCCTCTTCTTCCTCCATCGGCGGGTCGAGCGTGCGGAGCCGGGAGAAGATCGCCCACACGACGGACACGAGCGGCACCGCGATCACGGCGCCGAGGATCCCGGCCGTGAGCGTCCCCGCGGTCACGGCGAGCGCGACGACGACCGGATGCAGCGACACCTGCTTGCCCATGACGAGCGGCTGCAGGATGTGCCCCTCGAACTGCCCGATGAGCGCGATGCCGATGCCGACGATCGCCGCGGACCACAGCCCGTTGGCGGCGAGCGCGACGATCATCGCGATGATCATGGCCGCGGGCGCGCCGACCAGCGGGATGAACGCACCGATCATGACGAGCACCGCGAGCGGCGCCGACAGCGGCACCTGGAGGATCGTCAGGAGGATGAACGCGAGCAGGCCGTCGGTGACGGCGATGATCACCGTGCCGCGCGTGTAGCCGGAGAACGTGTACCAGCCGGCACCGCCCGCGACCTTCCACGTCTCGCGGAACCGCGTGGGCAGCTGGTTGAGGAACCACGTCCACATCTCCTGCCCGCGCGCCAGGAAGAACACGGTGCAGAAGATCGCGAGCGCGAGCGCGGTGAAGATCTCGACGACCGACCCGGCACCGGCCGCGGCCTGCGACGCGAGGTCGCCGGCGTGGTCCTGCACCCACTTCTGGGCGTTGCTGATCCACTCGGCGATCTGGTCGTTCGTGATCGTGAACGGCAGCGCGCCGCTCTCGAGGAAGTCGGTGATCTGCGAGATGCCGTCGCTGAACTGCTTCGTGAGGTCGTTCCACTGGTTCGCGATCGAGTACCCGATGTAGGTGAGCAGCCCGAGGAAGAACAGGATGCCGCCCAGGATCGACAGCGCGGTCGCGAGCCCGCGCCACATGAACCGCGACAGGAAGTCGACGATCGGCCGCAGCACCGCGCTGAACACGAACGCGAGGAACACCGCGACGAACAGCAGCTGCACGCGGGACGTGGCGTAGAACACGAGCGCCACGGCCGCGAGCACGACGAGCAGCCGCCAGGACACGCCCGCCATGACGCGCAGCCAGTGCGGCGCGGTGTGCTCGACCCCGTACACGCTGGGGTTGCGTCGTGCTCCTGCCACCTTGCGGGCCGCCGGGTTGCTCGGGCCGGTCAGCCCCTTGCTCCCGGTGCCGGTCGCCTCGGCCATGAACCCCCCGCCACGTCGGACTCGGTCGTGGCGCTGGTGCCCCGCGCCTGTGGCGTCAGTCTGCACCCCGAGGCCGATGCATGCCCGGCCGCCGCACCGTGCTATCTTTTCTGCCGCACCTGAGGGAGCCCACGGGCCCCCGGACGGTCCACCTGTCCGGGTGGCGGAATGGCAGACGCGCTAGCTTGAGGTGCTAGTGCCCGAAAGGGCGTGGGGGTTCAAGTCCCCCTCCGGACACTCGTTGAGACAGCGAACACGAACGGCTCCGGGCTTCGGCTCGGAGCCGTTCGTGTGTCTGCGGCTGGTCGAACCGCGCCAGGCCGACGCGTCAACGTGCTCCGACAGTCGCCGGGGGATCGACCTGGGCCACGGAGGCGACGGCCCAGGCGGACAGGTCGAGGTCGAGCTCGAGGACGCCCGACTCCGGGATGGTGACGGTCCACCGGTGCAGGTCGTCGGCGATGGCCTTGAGCTCGGCGGTCTGGGCGCGGGTGAGGTTGAGCGGTTCGCCCATCTGGTGCCACGCCTCGGCGAGGTTGCCGTGCTCCCAGTCGAGCACCTCGACCTGTGCGACACCGTCGTCGTCGGCGCAGCTCGGGAGCGCGATGGCCGAACCCGCAGGCATCATGAGCACACGGTCGAGATCGGAGCGGACGTGCCACAGGTTGACCGAGTGATCCGGGCGGCAGCGTTCCGGCTGGCGGCCGACCTGAGTGCGAGGCTTCCGGGAGCCGTCGTGACCGAGACCTACCCCGCCAGCACAGGCAAGGACGGGCTGCGCATCGCGTACGACGTCGGCGACGAGCAACGCCAGGTTCTCGTGCAATCCATGATCGACTGGGTGGTGCTCCCAGACGGTGAGCAGCTGCACGGCCGGCTGTCGCAGGCCACACGTCCCGGATGGATGCGGCGCCTCGTCGACGAGGTAGCCGGCCGCAGCGGGCCGCTGCCGTCGGTCAACCACCCCGGGCGAACGGTGATGTACCGCACGATGGCCGCGGTGCTGGCCGCTCGGCTCTTCGACGATCAGCTGTGGGACGTGCGCTGCGTGAGCGTGGACGGCATTCCCGCCACCGCACGCGAGCTCGACTTTCTCCCGGCCGAGCTCGAGGGGTGCCCAGGCTCGGGAGTGTGGAGGCTGACGGCAGGGGAGGAGTCCGTTGCGGTGCTGGCTGATGGCAAGGCGTGGACCGCAGCCGGCGACAGTCTCGACCTCGGCGCGTCCTTCGCAGGTGGAGCGTCATGCGGTGACTTGGCCGCGAGGGTCAGTCACCGGCACCTCACCGCTACGTGAGGCGATGACCACCCAGACAGGAGAGGACTGATCTGCGCGCCGGGACACAACAGAGGATGATGAGGCGTTCGTCCGCCGGCTTGATCGTTTCGCGGCGCATCCATCCCGAAGTCAACCTTGGGCTGCGACCGGACACCGACGACGGTCCCCATACCCCCGTTCGTGTGTCTGCGGCAGCTCGGACTGCCCCAGGTCGACGCGTCAGCGTCCCGCGACGGCCGCCGCAGGACTGGCCTGGGCGACGGAGGCGACGGCCCAGGCGGGCAGGTCGAGGTCGAGCTCGAGGACGCCCGACTCCGGGACGGTGACGGTCCACCGGTGCAGGTCGTCGGCGACGGCCTTGAGCTCGGCTGTCTGGGCGCGGGTGAGGTTGAGCGGCTTGCCCATCTGGTGCCACGCCTCGGCGGCGTTGCCGTGCTCCCAGTCGAGCACCTCGACCTGGAAGACGGTCCCCGGCTCGAGACCCGCGACGGTGTGGCGGACCCGTCGTGGCGTCCCGATCTCCCGGTACGCGCGTGTCGCGGCGTAGGAGTCGTGCTGCTCGACGCCGCGGGTGCCCATCTCGGCCGGGTAGTGGAGGAACACCGCGGACACGCGGCCGTCGGCGGACGAGCGCGTGATGACGCCCTGCTCGTCCTGGTGGACGACGCGGTCGCCCAGGCGGTTGAGCATCGCGACGGCGTGGAACGTGGGCTTGTGGATGCCCTGCTCGTTGACGAACCCGAAGCCGCCGTGGAACGGGCCGAGCCCGGCGCCGCCCTCCTCGAAGATGTCGGTGAACGTCCAGTAGGAGATCGAGTCCGCCAGCGCGGCGCCCTTGAGGAACGCGCGCGTGATGTACGTCGCGGCGAAGAGGGTGTCGTGCGTGCGGTCCCGGCTCGACGGCGAGCTCGACCACTCGGTGATGTGCAGCTCGGCGTCCGGGTAGGGGCTCGCGGCGATGAGGTCCTGCATGAGGCGCAGGTCCTGCTCGGTGGCGTCGACGTGGCGGTGGATGGCCCGGAACCCGCTGCCGGTCCCGTCGGCCGCGTAGTCCGTCGGGTAGAGGTGGGTCGAGAGGAAGTCGAGCGGGAGGTCGCGCTCGGCGCACCAGTCGACGAGCTCGCGGACCCAGACCGGTTGCCAGTCGAGCGCGTCGGGGTCCGGGGCCTGGCCGGTGGCGAACTCGGCCGCGCGGTCGTAGGTCTCGCCGGCGTAGCGGGCGTCGGGCACGAACACGGACGTCGACGGGCCGCCCACCTTGAGCTGCGGGTCGATCGCCTTGAGGGCGCGCGCGGTGGCCTCGTAGAGCTCGAAGTACTCGGTGCGGGTGCCGGTCCAGAAGTGGGGGACCAGGTTGGGCTCGTTCCACACCTCGAACCGCCACTGGCGCACCTCGTCGAGGCCGTACCGCTCGATCCAGTGCCGCACCGTCTCGCTCACCAGGCGGACCCACTCGGCCATGTCGGTGGGCGGGCTGCAGTGCGCCTTCCACCAGAACAGCGTCTCGGTCTGCGTGGCGAGCTCGCGGGGCATGAACCCCAGCTCGACGAACGGGCGCGCGCCCGCGTCGAGGATCGCGTCGAACACCATGTCGACGTAGCTGAAGGTGATCGGCGGCTCGGGCAGCACCTCCGGAGGCGCGAAGCCGCCGCCGTAGGTGGCGCGGTACACGAACATGTCGTCGTGGAACAGGCCGTGGAACCGCACGGAGCGGACCCCGAGCACGTCGACGGCCTCGCGCAGGTGGGCCTGCCAGTCGGCGCGCAGCGCCTCGTTGGCCCGGCCGGCACCCACGCACCGGTTCCAGACGTGGTGCAGCGGCGCGTCCGACGGCGGCCTGCCGTCCACGCGCAGCTCGTCGAGGGCGTGCGCTTCCTTCGGCATGGGGATCTCCTCTGGTCCACGCGGTGCCGCCGGTCCCTCCCGGCCGGGCACCGCACCGTGGTGGTACTGCGTCTGTCGGGTCAGGGTGTGCGGAGCCGCTGAGCGACGGCGTCCAGGGTGTCCCGCGCGGGCCCCAACCCCACCCAGTCGAGGTGGCCGTGCGGCACGCCCGCCCGGGTCACCTCGACGACGTCGACGCCCGCTGCGCGCAGGCGCGTGCCGAAGAGCTCGCCGCTCGCACGGAACGGGTCGAGCTCGGCGTTCTCGACGTAGGTCGGGGGGAAGCCCTCGAGACGGGCCGCGAGGCCGGGGAAGGCCGCGTCGTCGGACTGCTCGGGCTCGCGGCCGAGCACCGTGCGGTTCGTGGCCTCGATCATCCACGCGGGGAGCTGGAGGGCGGACGGAGCAGCCGAGACGGCCTCCGCGGGACCGTCGCCGAGCGGCGGGACCCGGGGGTGCAGCATCGGGTACACCAGCACGGTCTGCCAGGGCGCCTGGCCGTCCTCGACGGCGCGCAGGGTCACGGCCGCGGCGAGGAAGGCGCCCGCGCTCGCGCCACCGATCGCGACCCGGGCCGCGTCGACCCCGAGGCGTGCCGGCTCCGCGCGCACGGCGTCGAGCACGGCGCGGCAGTCGTCCTGCGGGACGGGGAACCGGACGGGCTCGCCGCGCTCGTCGACGCGGTCGCCGACGGTGCCGCCGAGCTCGGGCATCACCGGGCACAGGCGGTAGTCGACCGACACAACGACGGCGTCCGCGCGGCCGGCGACGCCGCGGGCGACCTCGTGCGCCTCCGCCATGTCGAGGTCGCCCCACGCGAACGCGCCGCCGTGCATCCAGACCAGGCACGGTCGGCCGCCGTCGGGCGGCGGGCCCACCGGCGAGTAGACGCGCACGGGCACCGGGCCGTGCGGGCCGGGGACCGCCTGGTCGACGACGGTCAGGTCCCAGTCCTCGGGCGGCCCGAACGGTGCCTTCCACCGCGCGACGACCCCCTCGGGGATCTGCGTGAAGTCCGCGAACCCCTCGACGAGGTGCCGCCGCGCGTCAAGCTCGGGCACGAGTCCTCTCGTCACCGCTGCATCCCTCCGATGTCGTCGCCGACGCGGAACCAGTCGACGTCCACGTGCCCGCCGGTCTCGGCCGTGGCGTAGCAGAAGATCGCGAACCGGTACCCGGTGAAGTGGTCGAGGCTGTACTCCATCGCCAGGTCGTCGCCGATCGGCGTCCACGCGGCACCGTCGAGCGAGTACGCGAACGAGGCGCGGTCGGCGGCGTCCCGGAAGTCCACGTCCACCCGGAGCAGGACCGTCTCCGACGTCAGCGGCACGGGAGCGCTGGTGAAGGCGACGCTGCCGTTGCGGTCGGCACGGCGCATGACGAGCCGGCGGGCGCCGTCAGCCATCTCGACCGCCACGTACCCGTACTTCTGCTGGAGCGCGGACAGCCCGGCGACGTCGCCGTCCACCATCGCGGAGACGTCCAGCGAGATCGCCGCGGCGCTCGCAGGCCCGTACGTGCGCTGCGTGAGCGTGTTGCGGGCGTCGAGGAGGCCCGACGCGATGCTGCCCGTGGTCAGCCGCAGGTGGCCGGGCCGGTCGGTGAGCGACCAGAACCGGTGGTCCGGGTTGTGGTTCCACTGCCACGTCAACCCCAGGCTCGACCCGTTCCAGGCGTTCTCGTCCGACGTCGTCAGCGCACCGGCATCGGCGGCGTTCCAGTAGCCGGCCGGCGTGGGCCGGTTGTCGAAGTCGTCCGAGACGAGGAGGCCCGTCGCTCCCGCCGCCGGCGCCCCTGCGGAGACGGTCGTGGCGTCGAGCGCGTAGACCGGCCAGCCGTCCTCGTCCCACGTCACGCGTACCAGCTGGGGCGAGCGCCCGAGCGGCCCCTCGTCCTGGAAGAGCATCGCGTACCACCGCCCGTCGGCCGCCTGGACGACGCCGCCCTGGGCGACGCCGTCGCCCGGGCGCCCTGCGACCGTGACCGCCTGGCTGAGGACGACCCTGCCCTCCCAGGTCCCGCCCTCGGACTGCGGCGTCAGCGACGTCGACCGCCAGACGACCTCCTGGCGGATCCCGCCCGTCGGCCACTGGATCATGAAGACGTAGTAGTGGTCGCCGATCCTGTAGGCGTGCGCACC
Organism: Cellulomonas septica; assembly: GCF_012396155.1. Classification (GTDB taxonomy): domain Bacteria; phylum Actinomycetota; class Actinomycetes; order Actinomycetales; family Cellulomonadaceae; genus Cellulomonas; species Cellulomonas septica. Next base: position 6,634 of record NZ_JAAXOY010000008.1, read on the forward strand.
CTCCGCGGGGAGCCCGCTGGTCTGGTCGACGGCGGCGTCCTCGACGAGCCGCGTCGGCGGGCCGTCCCAGACGAACGTCCCGTTGTCGTCGCGTGCGAGCCGGCGCAGGTCGATCACCCCGGCGCCGTACACGACCCACACGTCCCCGTCGTCGAACAGGAGCGACTGGTCGTGCGCGTAGCCGTCGAGGACCGACCGGGTCCACGGCCCGTGCTCGATGCTCGGCGTCGCGTAGACGTACGTCTTGCCGGTCGTCAGGCTGCCGACCGAGACGTAGTACGTGCCCTCGTGGTACCGGATGCTCGCGGCCCAGGTGCCCCGCCCGTACGCGTTCTGCCCGTCGCGCAGGGCGAGCGCGTCCGTCTCGTCGAGGATCGGGCCGGTGTAGCCGGCGATCGACCAGCGCACCAGGTCGTCCGAGCGCATGATCGGCACGCTCGGCGCGAAGTACATGGTCGTGCTGACCATGTAGTACGAGCGACCGTCGTGGACGACGTCCGGGTCGGGGACGTCCGCGAAGACGACCGGGTGGGCGACGGTGGGCGCCCCGTGGTCAGGTCCGCTCAACGGAGGCCGAGACCGACGGTGACGTAGGAGTGGGCGGGGAGGTCGACCTCGAGCCCGCGCGCGTGGGGCCGCACGCCGTCGTGCGCGGTCGGCCGGACGGCGTCGAGCTGCTCCGGGGTGTTGTGCGCGTCCAGGGCGGCCGCGGTCAGCACGCGCGCCTCGTGCCCGACGACGTCGCGGCCGCGCAGGTCGAGCACGACCGTGCGGGCAGCGTCGGCGTCGAGGTTCGACAACGAGACCAGCGCCGTGTCGCCCTTGACCGACGCGGACGCCGAGACGAGCGGCAGCTCGGTCCCGTCGACGGTCCGGGTCTCGACGCCGCGCAGGTGCACGGCGAGCGCGGCGGCGTCGTGGTGCCCGCGGTTCATCGCGAACACGTGGTACGTCGGGGTGAGCACCAGTGCGCCGGTGTCCGGGTCGGTGAGGATCATCGCCTGCAGCACGTTGACCGTCTGCGCGATGTTCGCCATCACGACCCGCTCGGCGTGCCGGTGGAACGCGTCGAGGTGCACCGACGCGACCAGCGCGTCGCGCAGCGTGTTCTGCTGGTACAGGAACCCGGGGTTCGTGCCCTTCTCGACGTTCCACCAGGTGCCCCACTCGTCGACGACCAGGCCGACCTTGCGGTGCGGGTCGTACCGGTCCATCACCGTCGAGTGGCGGGTGAGCAGCTCCTCCATGCGGCGGGCCCGGACCATCGTCGTGTACCACTCGTCCGTGCTGAAGCCGGTGGCGTCGCCCTTGTCGCCCCACGAGCCCGACATCGTGTAGTAGTGCAGCGACAGGGCCTGGAACGGCCGGGCTGGCTCGGCCGGGTCGGCGGCCAGGTCGTCGAAGGACCGCATCAGTGTCTCGGTCCAGTGCAGGTCCGACTCGTTCGCGCCGGCCGCGATCCGGTACAGCGCGTTTCCGCCGTGGTCGCGCGCGTACGTGGCGTACTGCCGGGCCAACGACGCGAACTGCTCCGCACGCAGGTGCCCGCCGCACCCCCACGCCTCGTTGCCCAACCCCAAGAACGGCACCCGCCACGGCTCGTCACGACCGTTCGCGCGGCGCAGCGCCGCCATCGGCGAGTCGTCCGCACGGGTCAGGTACTCGACCCAGTCCGACATCTCCGCCACGCTGCCGGACCCGACGTTCCCCGACACGTAGGGGTCCGCGCCGAGCAGCTCGCACAGGTCCATGAACTCGTGGGTGCCGAACGCGTTGTCCTCGACGACGTCACCCCAGTGCGAGTTGACCATCCGGGGCCGCTGGTCGCGCGGGCCGATCCCGTCACGCCAGTGGTAGTCGTCGGCGAAGCAGCCGCCCGGCCAGCGCAGGTTCGGGATGTGCAGGTCCCGCAGGGCGGCGACGACGTCGGACCGGATGCCGCGCACGTGCGGGACGGGGGAGTCCTCACCGACCCAGAACCCGCCGTAGACGCACCGGCCCAGGTGCTCCGCGAAGTGCCCGTACACGTGCCGGCTGATCGTGGCACCGGGCAGGTCGAGGTCGATGATCGCTGTGGTGCGGGCAGGCGGGGGCACGAGGGTGCTCACGGGGTGGGTCTCCTCTGACCGGGTGACGACGTGGGTGACGCGAGAGCCGCTCGCGCGCGTGCGGCTAGGCGCCGCCGCGGGTGGAACCACGCACCACGAGGCGGACGGGTGCGACGACGTGCTCGGCGGGTCCGGTCCAGCCCGACATCTGGCGGTGCAGCAGACCGACCGCCGCCTCGGCCACGCCCTCGTGGTTGGCGTCGACCGACGTGATGCCCGGCGGGATGAAGTGCGACATGTCGAGGTTGTCGAACCCGGCGAGCTGGACGTCGTCGGGCACCCGCAACCCGCTGTCCGCGAGGGCCGACAGTGCCCCGAGCGCGACGATGTCGGTCACCGCGAAGACCCCGTCGAAGGGCAGCCCCGACGCGATGAAGTCGAGCATCGCGTCGCGACCGCCGAGCGACGTGTAGTCGCTGACGGGCACGACGTACGCCGGGTCGGCGGTGAGGCCGGCGTCGCGGTACGCGTGCTCCCATCCGGCGCGGCGGTCCGTGGTCATCATGTGGGCGCCGTCGAACGAGCACCCGAGCGCGACGACGCGACGCGACCCGCGCTCGATGAGGTGCGCGGTGGCGAGGTGCGCACCCGACTCGTTCGCGAGGCGCACGTGGTTGAGGTGGTCGGGGACGTCGCGCTCGCCCAGCAGCACGATCGGCTTGGCGGTGCGCACGCGCCGCAGCTGCTCCAGGTCGAGACCGGCGACGGACAGCAGGACGCCGTCGTAGATCTGGAGCCGCGCGACGCTCAGCGCCTCCATCTCCTGCTCCGCGTTGGCGCTCGTCCGTTCCAGGACGAGGTGACGCCCCTCGGCCTCGACCAGCGGGGCCAGGTGGTCGGCGAGCTCGCCGAAGTAGTCGTGGAAGCTCGGGACGACGAAGGCGACGGTGTCGGTCCGTCCGGCCCGCAGGTGGCGCGCCGTCAGGTTGACCTCGTACCCGAGGGCCTCGACGGCCGCCATGACGCGGGCCCGCGTCGGCTCGCCGACGGGGAGGCGCTCGTTGAGGACGTTCGACACGGTCATGACCGAGACGCCGGCCGCGCGGGCCACGTCCGCCATCCGCACCATGCGCATCCTCCTGTCCGCGACGTTGCGAGTCCAGCGTGCGCTCGTCAGACCCGGAGGGCCCGGCCACCTCGCCGAGGGCGCTCAATATATCGATAAAACCGTCGACGGCAAGGCCCTGGTCGGGCGGCGTCGATCGCGCCTCGGCGTGCCGTCGCCGGGACGCGGCCGTGACCATTCCGAGATGCGCGAGGGGCTTGACGGCTCGTGAGCGCGTCTCTACTTTAACGCTAAAATCCCGCCGGGATGAGGACGCCAAGCCCGAACTCGCGTCCGATGTGCACGGGTTCCCGTCAAGGACGACCGGAACTGTTCTCAAGGGAGAGACCTCGGTGCGTACCGCTAGAACGAAGTTGTCAGCTCTTGTCCTGGTCGCCGCAGTGTCGGCCGGACTGGTCGGATGTACCTCTGACGCCCCCGACGAGGACCCGAAGGACGTCGTCATCCCCGAGGGGGAGCTCGCGGACCAGTCGGGGACGCTCACCCCCAGCAACCCGACGACCCTCACGACCTGGATCACGACGGCCTCGCAGGCCCCGGCCCCCGACAACAAGATCACGAAGCTGCTCGAGGAGAACCTCGGCGTCACCCTGAAGTACGAGATCGTCACGCCGGACGCCGTGGACCAGAAGATCGGCGTCATGCTCGCGGGCGGCGAGTACCCCGACCTCGTCGGCACCACCGACCTGAAGATGCGTCTCCTCGAGGGCGGCGCGCTCCTGCGTCTGGACGACATGCTGGAGAGCGGGGACTACCCCAACCTCGCCACGCACGTCGAGGACGACATCAAGAAGATGAGCTACTCGGGCGAGGAGGTGGACCCGGGCCTGTACATCTTCCCGAACTACAACCGCTTCTACGGCGAGGTCACGGGCGGCACCTACTACGGTCCCGCGTTCTGGATCCAGAAGCGCGTGCTCGAGGACGCCGGCTGGCCGGACCTCAGCAACATGACGCTCGACCGCTACTTCGAGCTCATCGCGAACTACAAGGCGAAGAACCCGCAGACCGACGGCGCCCCGACGGTCGGCTTCGAGGTCCTCGCGTCAACGGGCCGTGAGTGGGGCATGACCAACCCGCCCGCGCTGCTGGCCGGCTCCCCGAACAACGGTGGCGTCATCGTCGACGACGACGACCACGCGGAGATCTACGCCGACAAGGACATCGCGAAGGACTTCTACCAGGCCCTCAACGAGCAGTACAAGGCGGGTGTCGTCGACCGCGAGTCCTTCACCCTGACGTTCGACCAGTACACCGCGAAGCTCGCCACCGGCGCCGTCCTCGGCATGCACGACCAGGGCTGGAACTTCCAGACCGCCACCGACTCGCTGCGCAGCGCCGGCAAGGACGAGTACACCTACGTGCCGCTCATGCCCGTCTACGACGGCGCGGAGCCCTGGTACGCCGACCGCCCCGTGATGAACACCAACCAGGGCTTCGGCATCTCCGTCTCCAGCAAGCAGCCGGAGAAGGCGATGAAGTTCCTCGACCTGATGCTCAGCGAGCCCTGGCAGAAGGTGCTCTCGTGGGGCGTCGAGGGCGAGGACTACCAGGTCGGCGAGGACGGGATGTTCACGCGCACCGAGGAGCAGCGGGCCAACGCGCGCGACCTCACCTGGCGTGCCTCCAACCGTCTCGAGGCGCTGCTCGACGTGCTGCCCAAGCACAACGGCCAGTTCTCCGACGGCAACGCCTACAGCCCCGACGACCAGCCCGCCGAGTTCTTCGCGACGCTGACCGAGTACGACCGAGGCGTCATGGAGAAGTACGGCAAGAAGACCTGGCTCGAGTTCATGAACCCGCAGCCGGAGAACCCGAAGTACTACCCGGCGTGGAACATCACGCTCTCCGACGAGGCCAACGAGGTCAACCAGCAGCTGACCGACGCCAACGTCCAGAACCTGCCGAAGATCATCGCCGGTGACCCCGCCGAGTTCGAGGCGGGCTGGAAGGCCTACGTCGACACGATCAAGAAGATCGACGTCGAGGTCTACGAGGACGCCATCAACGCCGGCATCCAGGACCGTCTGGAGAACTGGTAGCAGTCCGCGAGGACGCGTGGTGGGGGGTGCACCCTCACCACGCGTCCTCGACGACGACCCACCGCCCGGCGACGACGAGGTTGGACAGATGACGGACACCACGGTCACCACGCTTGTGGCCGCCACCGGGCTCGAACCGGCCCAGGAGCCCGCGAGCGGCTCGCGCGCTCCACGCCGCAAGGCCCGGACGCGAACGCCGAAGGAGCCCCGGCGCAAGATCACCTGGGACAGGATCTGGGCGCAGCGGGTCCTGCTCGCGATGGCGGTCCCGCTGCTGATGTACCAGATCCTGTTCAAGTACGTCCCGGTCTACGGCTGGGCGATCGCCTTCCAGGACTACAAGCCGGGTCGCGGCAGCATCTGGAACCAGGAGTGGGTCGGCTTCGAGAACTTCGTCGACCTGTTCACCGGCGTCAACGGTGAACGCTTCCGCCGGGTCGTGATCAACACGGTGGGTCAGTCGGTCCTGACCCTGGTCGTCGGGACCCTGGGGGCCATCGTCCTGGCGCTGCTGCTCAACGAGGTCAAGAACGCCCCGTTCAAGCGGATCATGCAGAACATCACGTACATGCCCCACTTCCTCAGCTGGGTGATCGTGGCCAGCCTGGCGTCGGTGGCGCTGTCGCTGCCGTCGTCGGGCGGGTTCATCAACCAGGCCCTCCTGAGCGTGGGTCTCGTCCAGGAACCGGTCCTGTTCCTCACCGAGCCGAACCACTTCTGGGGGATCGTCGCCGGGACGAGCCTGTGGAAGGAGCTGGGCTGGAACACGATCCTCTACCTGGCCGCGATCACCGCGATCGACCCCAGCCTGTACGAGGCCGCCGAGGTCGACGGGGCCGGCCGCTACCGCAAGATGTGGAACATCACGCTGCCCGGGATCCGGCCCACGATCGTCGTGCTGCTCATCATCAACGCCGGCTGGATCCTGTCCACGAACTTCGAGCTGCCGTACTTCCTCGGCAACGGGCTGATCTCCGAGCGGGCCGAGACCATCGACGTCTTCGTGCTGCGCTACGGCTACCAGCTCGGCAACTACGACCTCGCCGTCGTCGCGGGCATCTTCAAGACCGTCGTCGCCATCATCCTGGTGGGCTCGGCGAACCTGGCGGCCAAGCGCCTGAACCAAGAGACGCTGGTCTAGGAGGACGTCATGACAAGCACCATCGCCCCGAAGTCGCTCCCTCGGCGCGCACCGCGGAGCAGGTCACCGCGTCACCGGTGGACGGCCGAGCGCGTCATCTTCACGACGCTGAACACCACGTTCCTCCTGGCGCTCGCGACGCTCATGGTCTACCCGCTGCTGAACACGCTCGCCATCTCCCTGAACGACGGCATGGACGCCGTCCGTGGCGGGATCGGCATCTGGCCCCGGGTCTTCTCGCTGAAGAACTACGAGGTCGTGCTCAACATGAACACGATCTACCAGGCGTTCTTCATGAGCGTCCTCAAGACCGTCGTGGTCGTGGCGACGAACCTGTTCTTCACCTCGATGCTCGCGTACGCGCTCAGCCGCAGGGAGTTCATCTTCCGTCGCCCGATCACCCTGATCTTCGTGCTGACCCTGTACTTCGACGCCGGGCTCATCCCCAACTACCTGCTCATCAAGGACCTGGGCATGCTGAACAGCTTCCAGGCCTACTGGGTGCCGGTCATCATCAGCGCGTTCAACCTGATCATCCTGCGCACGTACATGAAGTCGATCCCCGACGAGATCACCGAGTCGGCACGCGTCGACGGGGCGGGGGAGTTCCGCACGTGGTGGCAGATCATCATGCCGCTGTGCAAGCCCGCGCTGGCCGTGGTGGGTCTGTTCGTCGCGGTCGGCAGCTGGAACGCCTGGCTGGACACCCTGCTGTACAACTCGGGCGACCAGGCGTTGTCCACCCTGCAGTACGAGCTGCAGAAGCTGCTGGCGAGCTCGATGAACGCCGGCGCGAACTCCGCGAACGTCGCGGGCAACGCGGCCTCCGTGGGGAGCGGCGGGCAGCTCACCACCCCGATCGCGCTGCGGTCGGCGATCACGATGGTGGCGGCCGTGCCGATCCTGCTCGTCTACCCGTTCCTGCAGAAGCACTTCGTGTCCGGTCTCATGATCGGCTCCGTGAAGGGCTGACGGCGTCGGCCTCCCGCCTGCGGCGGGAGGCTCGGTCCCGTCCGCGTCGACCCGCCACCGCGCACACCGAGAGGCACCGACCATCTTCCGTTACAACCCCGCGTCGTGGCTGTGGCGCGCGCTCGACTCGCTCGGCTCCGTCATCCTGGTCAGCCTGTTCTGGCTCGTGAGCGTCGGCCTCGTCGTGACGGCAGGAGCGGGCACGGTCGTCGCCTACGAGGTCTGCCGCCGGTACGTCCTGGGCAAGGACGGGGCCCTGCTGGCCGTCGCGGCGAGAGCCTGGCGGCAGAGCTGGCGGCAGGCGACCGTCGTCGGGCTGCTGGCCGTCCCGGTCGCGGCCGCCGGCGTCGTCGCCCTCTCCTACCTGCCCACGTCCGGGCTCGCCGAGGTCCTGGTGCCGCTCCTGGTCGTCGGGCTCTTCCTCCTGCTCCTGGTCTTCTGGTGCCTGCCCCTCGTCGCCCGCTTCACCAACCCGACCTGGCGCCAGGTGCGCAACGGGCTCACGTTGGGGCTGACGACGCCCAGCCTGACGTTCCTGCTCGGGATCGCCGTGGTCCTCGGGGGCGTCGCCCTCTGGAACTTCCCGATCGCGGTGCTCGTGGTCCCCGGCCTGGTCCTCGTGTGGTGGTGCTACCTGCTCGAGCGGTTCTTCGTCGCCCGGGGGTACGTGCGGCCGGAGCCCGAGGAGGCAGAGGTCTGACGCACCGCGGCCACGGACCCCACCACGCCCGGCACCACCCCACGACTCCCGTGATCGACGAAAGGCCCCTGTCGTGACCCTCCTGCACGTCGCCGTCACCGGCTCCGACCTGGCCGACGGGTCGGCCGAGGCCCCGTTCCGGACCATCACCAGGGCTGCGCAGGCGGCGCTGCCGGGCGACACCGTCGCGGTGCACGAAGGCGTGTACCGGGAGTGGGTGAACCCCCCGCGTGGCGGCACGGTCGACGCGCCGATCACCTACCAGGCCGCGGTGGGCTCCGACGGGCGCTTCGAGCCCGTCACGATCTCCGGGGCCGAGGTGGTCACCGACTGGCGGCCCCACCCGGGCGCCGAGGGCCGCGTCTGGGTCGCGGAGGTGCCGAACTCCCTGTTCGGGGCGCGCAACCCGTACGCGGAGCGCATCGGCGGGGACTGGTTCTTCGACCGGGTCAACACCTGGCACACGGGGGAGGTGTACCTCGACGGGAAGTCGATGTACGAGGCGCTGACGCTCGGCGGCGTCGAGCGCCCCGAGGTCACCGCGGACTCGTTCGACCCCGAGGGCTCGCTGCTGACCTGGTACTGCGAGGTGGGCGACGACGTCACGACGATCTGGGCGAACTTCGGTGGCGCCGACCCGGCGGCGCACGAGATCGAGATCAACGCGCGCACGTTCGTCTTCTGGCCCTCTGCGACGGGCGTCGACCACATCACCGTGCGCGGGTTCACCCTGACGAAGGCCGCGACGCAGTGGGCTCCGCCCACCGCGCTGCAGGAGGGCCTGATCGGCCCGCACTGGTCGACCGGCTGGGTGATCGAGGACAACACGATCACCGACTCGAAGAACGTCGGCGTCTCGCTCGGCAAGGAGGCCAGCACCGGGCAGAACGAGGCGGCGGCGGGGCCGGACGGCGCGAAGGGCGGCACGCAGCGCGAGCGCGAGGTCATCCAGCGCGCGCTGGCCTTGGGCGGGCCGGCCGCAGGCGAGCCGCACCCCTGGCACCGGGACCACGTCGGCTCCCACACCGTGCGCCGCAACACGATCCGGGACTGCGAGCAGGCCGGCGTCGTCGGGCACCTGGGGGCGGCGTTCTCGACGATCGCCGACAACCACATCTCGCGCATCCACGTGAAGCGGCAGTGGCACGGCGCCGAGGTGGCCGGGATCAAGCTGCACGCCGCGATCGACACCGTGATCAGCGGCAACACGATCCACCACACGCACCGCGCGCTGTGGCTGGACTGGCAGGCCCAGGGCACGCTGGTGCGGCGCAACGTGCTCTACGCCTCGACCGCCGAGGACTTCATGGTCGAGGTGTGCCACGGCCCGTACCTCGTGGACTCGAACCTCTTCCTCTCGCCGTGGGCGGTCAAGGACATGTCCACCGGCGGAGCGTACGTGCACAACTACGTCGCGGGGCGTATCGCGAACTGCACCGAGCACCAGCGGTACACGCCGTACCACCTCCCGCACGCGACGGCCGTCTACGGCGTCTCGAACATCCTCGGCGGCGACGACCGGTTCTACAACAACGTCTTCGTCGGTGACCGCGCCACCGGCGACGACGCCGGGTCCGACGCGGAGGCGGAACCGGCGCTCGCCAGCTTCTGGTCCGGCGCGGTCGACATGGACGGCGTGCCCGGGCGGGCGACCTTCGTGCCGACGCCCGTGGGCACGTCGCAGTACGACGCCTACCCGACGCCGCAGGAGTACCCGCACGAGCAGGGCAGCGACCTGGCGGGGCCGCGGCTCCCGGTCTGGGTCGAGGGCAACCTCTACGCGGAGGGCGCCGAGCCGTTCCGCGCGGAGACCACGGCCCTCGTGGTCGGCACGTCGCCGGTGCGCGTCAGCGTGGTCGACGCCGAGGCGGGGACCGTCCGGGTCGACGTGGACGACGCGGGCGGCATCGACGTCGTCGCCCCGGTGACGACCGCCCGGCTCGGGACCAGCTATCAGGCCGAGATGCCGTGGACCGACCCCGACGGGTCCGACCTGGACCTCATCACCGACGTCTTCGGGATCCCACGGGACACGGTCGTGCCGGGGCCGTTCGCCGCCGCGACGCCCGGGACGCGGTTCCTCGCCGCACCGGGCCCGGCGCGCCGGCGGTAGACGGGTCGCGGGACGACTGCGGGGACCCGACGAGGCCGACCGGTGGACAGGAGGGTTCGCGGCGGTAGGGTCGGGGCCATGGGACTGGGGGCGGTCCGTCGTGCAGCAGCCGCGAGCAGCGCCGCCGTCGTCGTGATGGCGACGGTGTGCTCCTGCGCCACCTCGAGCGGTGGTGAGCCCGAGGGCGAGGCGACGAGCAGGTCCCCGTCCGCGAGCACCACGACGGAGGCGTCACCCCAGGCGATCCAGGACGCCGTCCTCGAGGCGGGCGTCACGGGGTCCGGGCTCCCGGAGGGCGTCACCCCACCCGACGACTCCGGGTCGCCGGGTGCGGGCTGGGCGCCCGACGACGGCCTGCTCTACGTGATCACGTTCGGCTCGAGCACGTGCCCGATCGTCACGGAGCCCGAGGCGACGGTCGCGGGCGGCACGCTCACGGTGACCGTCGCAGCCACGTCGCAGGGGCCGTGCACGATGGACTTCGTCCCGACGACGTCCGTGGTCGGCGTCCCGGACGACGTCGACGAGAGTGCGCCCGTCACGGTCGACCTGGGTGACCAGGTGGTGCTCGACGTCCAGCCGCGCAGCGCGGCTGGAGCCGCGGGTCCGATCACCTGGGCGCCGACGCCCGGCTGACCGGCACGGCTGCGCCACGGCGCCGCCGTGCCGATGCACGGGGGAGCGCCGTCGGTGTCGCGACGGAGCGGCGCGTCGTCCGCCCCGAGCGCGCTCAGTCGTGGGCTGTGCGGCGGTCCCATCGGGCGGCCAGGGCGTAGAGACCCGCAGCGGCGGCGACGAAGCCGCCGTAGCGGACGACGGCACCGGGCCAGGACGTCCAGAGGGACGCGCTCGACGCGACGAGCGTCACGAGCAGCGCCGCAGCGGCGAGGGCGAGTGCCCCGAGGGCGATGGTGCGCGGGTTCGTCATCGTCGACCGTCCTGCTCCGTCCGGCGTCGGTGCCGGCCCCCGCCGACGTCGGTGTCGGCTCGCACAGCATGCGGCACGACGTGACGTCCGGCACCCGGAGCGCGGGGCGACGGCGAGGACGGGCACGGATCGGCCGTCCGCCGCGCGCCGGACGGAACCTGGACAACCGTCCGGATGGGTCTGGCGGGGCCGACCCCCCGCGTGGAACGCTGAGCCGCCCGGGGCGCGACGAGGAGGTCGACGGATGACGGCAGGTCCGGTTCTGGTGGTCGGTGCGGGGCCCGGAGGGCTCGCCGCCGCCGCCGCGCTGCGGGCGCGCGGGATCGACGCGCTCGTCGTGGAGAGGTCGTCGTCGGTCGCGGCGTCGTGGCGGGGCCACTACGACCGGCTGCACCTGCACACCACGCGCCGCTGGTCGTCGCTCCCGGGGCTGCCGATCCCGCGCGCGTACGGGCGGTGGGTCGCGCGCGACGACGTCGTCCGGTACCTCGAGCAGTACGCGGCCCACCACCGGCTCGACGTCCGGACCGGTGTCGAGGTGGCCCGCGTCGAGCCCGCGGACGACCGCTGGCGCCTCCGGACGGCCGACGGCGACACGGTCGAGGGCAGCGCCGTCGTCGTCGCGACCGGCTACAACCACACCCCGGTGCCGCCCGCGTGGCCGGGCGTCGAGGACTTCCCGGGCGAGGTGGTGCATGCGTCGTCGTACCGGAACCCGCGGCCGTACGTGGGCCGTGACGTGCTCGTCGTGGGCGTCGGGAACACGGGCGCGGAGATCGCGGTCGACCTCGTCGAGGGCGGCGCGGGGCGCGTGCGGCTCGCCGTCCGGACGCCGCCCCACATCGTCCGCCGCTCCAACCTCGGCTGGCCCGCGCAGGGCACGGGAATCGTCGTGCGGCACCTGCCCGTGCCGCTCGTCGACGCGACCGCCCGCCTGATCGCCCGCGTCGAGGTGCCGGACCTGTCGGCGCACGGCCTGCCGAGGCCGACGACGGGGCTGTACTCGCGGGTGCACGAGGGCTCGGTGCCCCTGCAGGACGTCGGCCTGATCGCCGGCGTGCAGTCGGGAGCGATCGAGCCGGTGGCTGCTGTCGAGTCGTTCGAGGGCAGCAAGGTCGTGCTCGCCGACGGGACCCGCGTCGAGCCGGACGTCGTGATCGCGGCGACCGGCTACCGGCGCGGACTCGAACCGCTCGTCGGCCACCTCGGCGTGCTCGACGAGCGCGGCCTGCCGCGCGCGCACGGCCCGCGTCCGGCACGGCCGGGCCTGTACTTCACCGGCTACACCAACCCCATCAGCGGCATGTTCCGCGAGCTGCGCATCGACGCCGAGCGCATCGCGCGGGCGGTGGCACGCTCGCGCGGCTGACCGTCGCCGCGCGCCGCCGCGTGGTGCGGG
>NZ_JAAXOY010000080.1 GCF_012396155.1 Cellulomonas septica
GGCGACCGCGACGGTGCCGAGCACGACGTCGCCGTCGCGCAGCCACCACGGCTCGGGCACGGGCGCGGCGACGTAGGTCTGGACGGGCTGCGCGCCCGCGATGCGCGGCTCGCTGCTGCCCGTCGCGGGCAGCCCGAGCACCCACCCGGACAGGTCGCGCAGGAACACGGGTGAGACGTCGCCGCCGACCCGGATCCCGTGGTTCGCGCCCTCGTAGTAGCGGACGGTGACGTCGCCGTTCCCGGCGATCGCGGTGTCGCGGATGATCTGCTCGGCGCCCTGCACGGTCGGCATGGACGCGTCCCCGGTGCCGTAGACGACGAGGACGGGCTGCCGCATCTGCCGCTGGTAGGGCGTGACGTCGAAGTCGGCGTACTCGAACCCGCCGCCTGGCAGCGACATGCCGACGGCGCGCGGGATCGCGCGGAACACGCCGTGCGGGACGCCCGTGTTGCGCAGGTAGGAGTCGACGGCGAACGCGGCCTGCTCGCGCGGCGGCACGACGGGCGACGACACGAGCACGACGAACGCGAGGCGCGGGTCCTGCGCGGCCATCACGGGCGCGATCCAGCCGCCCTCGCTCTCGGCGTAGACGCCGACGCGGTCGGGGTCGACGTCGGCGTGCCGGCGCAGGACCTCGACGGACGCCTCGTAGTCGGCGGCCATTTGCACGTAGTCGCGGTGCCGCGTCGTGTAGGTGTCGAGCCGCTTGTCGGGGACCATCGCGACGATGCCCGACGCGGCGAGCGCGCGCGCCTGCTCGACGAACGCCCGGCTGAACCTGCCCGTGCCGGCGCCGTGCACGAACACGACGCCGGGTGCGGGCTCGTCGAGGCCGACGGGGACGCTGATCTGCGCCTCGACGGTCGCGCCGTCGAGCTGGACCGTGACGGTGCTGGTCGCGACGTCGTACGTCCGCAGCTGCGGGGCGTCGCCGATCGCGGTGGCCGACGTCTCGACCGCGATCGGGTCGGCCAGCGGGACGGGGTCCCACTGCGGGCCCATGACGGCACCGAGCACGGCGAGCACGACGATCCCGAGCACGGTGCTCGCGACGACGCGGTACGGCGAACCGCCCCGCCGCTCGTGCGGCAGGGTGCGACGGTCGCGGAACCCGGGTCGGAGCATCAGAAGCCCAGCCGCCCGAGCTGCTTGGGGTCGCGCTGCCAGTCCTTCGCGACCTTGACGTGCAGGTCGAGGAACACGCGCGCGCCGAGCAGCGCCTCGATGCCGCGTCGTGCCTGGCTGCCGACGTCGCGCAGGCGCGCACCGCCCTTGCCGATGACGATCGCCTTCTGGCTGTCGCGCTCGACGAACAGGTGCACGCGCACGTCGAGCATGGGCGTCGCGTCGGGCGACGTCGTCTCACGGGGCACGATCTCGTCGACGACGACCGCGAGCGAGTGCGGCAGCTCGTCGCGCACGCCCTCGAGCGCGGCCTCGCGGACGAGCTCGGCGACCATGACGTTGTCGGGCTCGTCGGTGAGCTCGCCCTCGGGGTAGAGCGCCGGGCCCTCGGCCAGGTGCCCGACGAGCACGTCCTCGAGGACCTTCACCTGGTAGCCGGACACCGCCGAGACGGGCACGATGTCGGCCCACTCGCCGAGGTTCTGCACGGCCATGAGGTGCTCCGCGAGGCGGCCCTTGCCGACCGTGTCGGCCTTGGTGACGATCGCGACCACGGGCGTGCCGCGGCCGTCGCGCGCGAGCTCGGCGAGCTGGTCGGCGATGAACCGGTCCCCCGGCCCGACGCGCTGGTCCGCGGGCAGGCAGAAGCCGACGACGTCGACCTCGGTGAGCGTGTCCTTGACGAGGTCGTTGAGCCGCTCGCCGAGCAGCGTGCGGGGTCGGTGCAGGCCCGGGGTGTCGACGAGCACGAGCTGGGCGTCGTCGCGGTGCACGATGCCGCGCACCGCGTGCCGGGTGGTCTGCGGACGACCGGAGGTGATCGCGACCTTCTGCCCGACGAGCGCGTTGGTCAGCGTGGACTTGCCCGCGTTGGGCCGGCCGACGAAGCAGGCGAATCCTGAGCGGAAGGTCATCGTGCGGCTCCGTGCTGGTCGGTCGGCACGCCCTCGGCGGGCGTGTGCGTCGGGGGGTCGTCGGGGGTGGCGAGGCTGACGAGCACGGTGGACAGCGTGCGACGCCTCCCCTGGGCCTCCTCCGCGACGAGGTGCAGCCCGTGGATGTCGCCCGCGGACCCGGGCAGCGGGACCTTGCCGAGCGCCTTCGCGAGGAGGCCGCCGACGGTGTCGACGTCCTCGTCCTCGACGTCGAGGCCGAACAGCTCGCCGACCTCGTCGCGGCCGAGCCGTGCGGGCACCCGGTAGACGCCGTCGCCGAGGTCCTCGACCTCGGGTGCGGTGGGGTCGTGCTCGTCGGTGAGCTCGCCGACGATCTCCTCGAGCGCGTCCTCGATGGTGACGAGGCCGGCGATGCCGCCGTACTCGTCGACGACCATCGCCATGTGCGACGAGCCGTCCTGGAGCTCGCGCAGCAGCTCGTCGACCGGCTTGGATTCGGGCACGAACACCGCGGGCCGCGCGAGCGAGTCGGCGGGGGCCGCGAGGAGCGCGTCGGCGTCGGGGTCGTCGACCCCGGGGGCGAGCCGCAGACGTCGCACCACGTCCTTGAGGTACAGCACGCCGCGCAGGTCGTCCACCGACTCGCCGACGACCGGCACGCGCGAGAAGCCGGACCGGCGCAGCAGCCCGAGCACCTTGTGCACCGGGGTGTCGGCGTGCGTGACGACCATGTCGGTGCGCGGCACCATGACCTCGCGCGTGAGCGTGTCGCCGAGCTCGAGCACCGAGCGGAACATCTCCCGCTCCTCGTCCTCGATCGCCTCGGACTCGCTCACGCGCTGCACCATCTCGCGCAGCTCCTCCTCGTCCTGCGCGGGCCCGGCGTACGACGCGGCGCGCCCGAGACCGCCGAACGCGACCGTGATGCCGAGCAGCGGGCGGGACAGCACGGTGAGCGTGCGCACGGGGTGCGACCGGCCGATGCTGCGCGGGCTGACGCGCACGAGCAGGAACGCGACGACGGCGACGAGGCCGACGGTGACGAGCAGGACGGCCCACCACGGCAGCGACCCCGACGACACGACGAGCGTGAGGCACACGGTCGCGGTCATCTCCGCGAGCAGGCGGACGAACGACGCCGCCGCGACGACGCGGGACGCGTGCTCCTCGAGGCGCATCACGCGCGCGGCGGCCGGGTGCTGGTCGGCGACGAGGTCGGTGACCGTGGCGCGCGAGACGCGCGTGACCGCGACCTCCCCCGCGGACATCGCCGCCGCGAACGCGATGCCGAGCACCGCGAGCGCGACGAGCAGCCCGACGGGCACGTCGGTCATCGACCGGCCAGGAACGTCAGCAGGAGGCGTCGCT
Organism: Cellulomonas septica; assembly: GCF_012396155.1. Lineage (GTDB taxonomy): Bacteria > Actinomycetota > Actinomycetes > Actinomycetales > Cellulomonadaceae > Cellulomonas > Cellulomonas septica. Next base: position 3,393 of record NZ_JAAXOY010000080.1, read on the forward strand.
GGAGCGCGAACATCTCCTTCTCCTCCTCCGGCTCGACGTGGTCGTAGCCCAGCAGGTGGAGGATGCCGTGCGTCGTGAGCAGCAGCAGCTCCTCGGCCGTGGAGTGGCCCGCGGCGCGCGCCTGCTGCGCGGCGACCTCGGGGCACAGCACGACGTCGCCCAGCAGACCGGCGGGCGTCGGCTCGCCCTCACGTCCGGGGCGCAGCTCGTCCATCGGGAAGGACAGCACGTCGGTCGGGCCGGGCTCGTCCATCCACTTGACGTGCAGGTCGGTCATGACGTCGGTGCCGACGAGCATGATCGACATCTCGGTCTGCGGGTGCACGTGCATGGCGTCGAGCACGAACCGCGCGAGCGCCGCGAACTCGGCCTCGTCGACGTCGAAGCCGGACTCGTTGTTGACCTCGATGCTCATCGGGTGCCGCTCCTGTCCCAGCGCGCGTACGCGTCGATGATGTCGCTCACGAGCCGGTGCCGGACCACGTCGGCGGACGACAGGCGGCAGAACGCGACGTCCTCGACGCCGTCCAGGACCTGCTCGACGACGCGCAGGCCCGACGTGGTGTTCGACGGCAGGTCGACCTGCGTGACGTCGCCGGTGACGACGACGCGCGAGCCGAACCCGAGCCGGGTGAGGAACATCTTCATCTGCTCGACGGACGTGTTCTGCGCCTCGTCGAGGATGATGAACGAGTCGTTGAGCGTGCGGCCGCGCATGTACGCGAGCGGCGCGACCTCGACCGTGCCGGCCTCCATGAGCCGCGGGATCGACTCGGGGTCGACCATGTCGTGCAGCGCGTCGTAGAGCGGGCGCAGGTAGGGGTCGATCTTCTCGGACAGCGTGCCGGGCAGGAACCCGAGCCGCTCCCCCGCCTCGACCGCGGGACGCGTGAGCACGATCCGGTTCACCTGCCGGGCCTGCAGCGCCTGCACGGCCTTCGCCATCGCGAGGTACGTCTTGCCGGTGCCGGCGGGGCCGATGCCGAACGTCACGGTGTGCCGGTCGATCGCGTCGACGTACTCCTTCTGCCCCGCGGTCTTCGGCCGGATGGTGCGGCCGCGCGCGGTGAGGATGTTGAACGTCAGGACGTCGGCGGGCCGGGCCGTGGAGCCCTCGGCGAGCATCGCGACCGAGCGCGAGACGACGTCGGGCGTGAGCGGCGTGCCGGCCGCGGCCATCTCGACGAGCTCGTCGACCAGGCGGGCCACGAGGGCCACGTCGCCCGCGGGCCCCGCGAGGGTGACCTCGTTGCCCCGGACGTGCACGTCGACCGTGGTGAAGCCGGACTCGATCGCGCGGAGCACCTCGTCGCGCAGGCCCAGCAGCTCGACCATCGAGACGTCGGCCGGGACGGTGATGCGGTGCTCGACGCGGGCGTGCGCACCGGCCGGGCGGGGATCAGTGTGGGGCTGCGTCATGGGTCGGCGTGCGCCGTGCGCTCCTTCGGTGGCGGTCGCGGGGCGCGTCGGGCGCGTCGCACGCGGTCGGGTGGTCGTCCCAGTCTACCGACGCCGTGCGCGCGCCCGCCGAGCGCATTCCTGCGCGCCCACCCGGGACCTTGGTGCTGCGCGCCGGGCGTGGACGGGGACAGACTGGCCGGTGGGAGGCCGGGTGAGGGCGCCCGGCCGCACGCGGAGGTGCGCCGTGGCGACGTACGTGTGGGACTTCACGCAGGGCGACAAGGACCAGAAGGACCTCCTGGGCGGCAAGGGCGCGAACCTCGCCGAGATGACGCGCCTCGGGCTGCCGGTCCCGCCGGGCTTCACGATCACGACGGAGGCGTGCCGCGCGTACATGCGCACGGGCGCGGTGCCGCGCGGGCTGGCCGTCGAGGTGACGACGGCGCTGCGGAAGATGGAGGACACGCTCGGGCGCCGGTTCGGCGACCCGGACGACCCGCTGCTCGTGTCGGTGCGGTCGGGGGCCAAGTTCTCGATGCCCGGGATGATGGAGACGGTCCTCGACGTCGGGCTCAACGACACGACCGTGCACGGGCTCGCGCGGTTCAGCGGCGACGAGCGGTTCGCGTGGGACTCCTACCGCCGGCTCGTGCAGATGTTCGGCCGGACGGTGCTCGACCTCGACGGTGCGCTGTTCTCCGACGCGCTCGACGCGGCGAAGGCGGCGCGCGGCGTGACCTCGGACGTGGACCTCGACGCCGACGCGCTGCGCGAGCTCGTCGGGACGTTCCAGGAGATCGTGCGCACGCACACGGGGTCGCCGTTCCCGCAGGAGCCGCGCGAGCAGCTCGACCTCGCGATCGTCGCGGTGCTGGGCTCGTGGAACACCGAGCGCGCGCGCCTGTACCGCCGCAAGGAGCGCATCCCCGACGACCTCGGGACGGCCGTCAACGTCGTGCCGATGGTGTTCGGCAACCTCGGGCCGACGTCCGGCACGGGCGTCGCGTTCACGCGCGACCCGGCGACCGGCAAGACCGGCAACTACGGCGACTACCTGGCGAACGCGCAGGGCGAGGACGTGGTCGCCGGGATCCGCAACACGCTGTCGCTCGAGGACCTCGCGCAGCGCGACCCCGGCGCCTACGCGGACCTGCGCCGGGCCATGCGGCAGCTCGAGACGCACTACCGCGACCTGTGCGACATCGAGTTCACGATCGAGCGCGGCAAGCTGTGGATGCTCCAGACGCGCATCGGGAAGCGCACCGCCCCGGCGGCGTTCCGCATCGCGACGCAGCTCGTCGACGAGCACCTCATCACGCTCGACGAGGCGCTCGCGCGCGTGACCGGGGCGCAGCTGTCGCAGCTGCTCTTCCCGCAGTTCGCCGCGTCCGCGGACCGCACGCTGCTCGCGCGCGGGATGGCCGCGTCGCCCGGCGCGGCCGTCGGTGCGGCCGTGTTCGACTCCGCGACCGCGCAGCAGCGGGCGGCCGCGGGCGAGGACGTCGTGCTCGTGCGACGCGAGACCAACCCCGACGACCTCGGCGGCATGATCGCCGCGGTCGGCGTGCTCACCGCGCGCGGCGGCAAGACGTCGCACGCGGCCGTCGTCGCGCGGGGCATGGGCCGCACGTGCGTGGTCGGGGCCGAGGCCGTCGACATCGACCTCGTCGCGCGCTCGTTCCGCGTCGACGGGCACGTCGTGCGCGAGGGCGACACCGTCGCGATCGACGGCGGCACGGGCGAGGTGTTCCTGGGCCAGGTGCCCGTCGAGCCGTCGCCCGTGAGCCGGTACCTCGAGGAGGGGCTCGACGCGGCGCTCGACCACGCGCCCGACGACGACACGCGCGAGCTCGTCCGGTCCGTCGACCGGCTCCTCACGCACGCCGACGCCGTCCGCCGCCTGCACGTGCACGCGAACGCCGACACCGCCGCCGACGCCGCACGCGCCCGCCGGCTCGGCGCGCAGGGCGTCGGGCTGTGCCGCACCGAGCACCAGTTCCTCGGCGAGCGGCGCGTGCTCGTCGAGCGCGTGGTGCTCGCGTCCGACGACGACGAGCGGCAGGCGGCTCTCGACGCGCTGCTGCCGCTCCAGCGCGAGGACTTCGTCGGGCTGCTGCGCGAGATGGACGGTCTGCCGACGACGATCCGTCTGCTCGACCCGCCGCTGCACGAGTTCCTGCCCGACCTCACCGACCTGTCGGTGCGCGTCGCGCTCGCGCACGAGCGGGGGCAGGACGCGACCGCCGACGAGCGGCTGCTCGCCGCTGTCCGGCGCATGCACGAGGCGAACCCGATGCTCGGCCTGCGCGGCGTCCGGCTCGGCCTCGTCGTGCCCGGCCTGTTCGCGCTGCAGATCCGGGCGATCTGCGAGGCCGTCGTCGAGCGCCGGGCCGCCGGGGGTGACCCGCGCGCCGAGATCATGGTCCCGCTCGTCGGGTCGGTGCAGGAGCTGCGGCTCGTCAAGGACGAGGCCCGCACGATCATGGCCGCGGTCGGTGCCGAGCGCGGCGTCGACCTCGACCTGCCCGTCGGCGTCATGATCGAGCTCCCGCGCGCCGCGCTCACCGCCGACCGCATCGCGCAGGAGGCCGCGTTCTTCTCGTTCGGCACCAACGACCTCACCCAGACGACGTGGGGGTTCTCGCGCGACGACGTCGAGGGCGCGTTCTTCGCCCAGTACACCGACAACGGCGTGCTCACGGTGTCGCCGTTCGAGACGATCGACGCGCTCGGCGTCGGGCGGCTCGTGCAGATCGCCGTCGAGCAAGGGCGCTCCGCCCGGCCCGACCTGACGCTCGGCGTGTGCGGCGAGCACGGCGGCGACCCCGAGTCGATCCGCTTCTTCCACGACGCAGGCCTCGACTACGTGTCGTGCTCGCCGTTCCGCGTCCCGGTCGCGCGCCTCGAGGCGGGCCGCGCGGCGGTCGCCGAGGCGGGGGTCGACGTGCGCTGACGACCCGTCCGCTCAGCCGGCGACGTAGCCCTGCTCGGCGAAGTACTCCTCCAGCAGGTCGAACGTGAGCGCGACCGCCGCGGCGTGGTCGTCGTCGGTCCACGCGTCGTGCGCGCGGCCGGGCGCCACCTGCCTCCCCACGAGCGCCTCCCAGCTCGTGGACGAACGCCCGCCGATCAGGCGCACGCCCGCCCAGTCGCGGAAGTGCCGGTACGCCTCGTCGTCGCGCCAGAACCGCGACCCCCAGCCGACGCCGGCCGCGACGGTGGGGAAACGCTCGTCGAGGAAGTACATCCGCAGCCGCGTCCGCACGAGGCGCGCGAGCGTCGCGGGGTTCGACGGGTCCCCCGCACCGAGCGGGTCACGCGGGCTGCCAGGACCCGCCGTGCCGGACCAGCCCGCCGTGAGGTCGCGCGCCACGACCGTCACCGTGCCGGCGATGAACGCGAGCTCGTGGCTCACGCCGTCGTCGTGCGGGAGCAGCTCGTCGACGAGGAGGTCGGAGCGGGGAAGCCCACCGTGGTCGCCGTCGACCTCGAGGCGGACGACGCCCTCGTAGCGCAGGACGAACTGGGGTGCGGCGCGACCGGCGCCCGCGAGGACCAGCGTCGCCGTCACGCCGGCGTCGGTGTGCCGCATCGCGAGCCGGTCGAACGTCGCGCCGCGCGGGCACCACTGGTACGAGAAGTCGTAGTGCTCGGGATGGCGGGCGAAGGCGCGTGCACCGGGCGGCAGCGCGTCGCCGTGCTCGGCCAGCCACCGCAGGTACGGACCGGGGTCGGTCCGCGTGCCGTCGGCCGTCGTCTCGAGGATCGCGTAGCGCACGCGGCGAGTGTGCCAGCGTTGCCTGCCTCGGAAGCACCGGATTCCGCGCGTGCGGGGCTCGGCGACGCTCCTGGCGGCCGGGGCGTCCCCCGCGCTCCGCGGGGGCTCAGGCCCAGCGGCCGAGGCGCTGCGCGAGGATCGCGAGCGCGACCGGGCCCGCCGTCGACGTGCGCAGGACGTGCGGGCCGAGGCGGACCGCGACCGCGCCGGCCTCGACCAGGCGGGCGAGCTCCTCGTCGCCGAT
>NZ_JAAXOY010000800.1 GCF_012396155.1 Cellulomonas septica
AGCGCGGTGCGGCCGTGGCGTGGCCGGGCGCTGCGGCGGGGCGAGCGGCGGCACCGGCGTGCCCGGCTCGTCCGGCAGGTGCAGCGGTTCGATCGCGACCGGGTCCCACGTCCGCACCGTCTCGGTGACCCAGAAGACGATGAAGAGCACGATCTCCCACCACTCGACGACGAGGATCGCCTCGTCGACACCGGCGCGCTCCAGCGCGGGCCACAGCACCAGCCCGGCGACCATGAGCGCGGCGACCGTGAGGTAGATCCGGCGGTAGCGCCGGTCCGACGCGGCGTCGGTCGCGGGCCACCCGTGGCTCAGCACCGCGAGCGCCAGGCTCACGATGAGCACGATCGCCGCCGCGCCGTGCAGCCACGCGAACGTCGTGCCCGGCTGCACGAGGCGGACGACCAGCAGCGCGACGACCGCGAGCCCGAGGACCGTCATGAGCCAGAACACCCAGCCGCCGTCACGGGCCGTGCGCGCGGCGTGGACGGTCGCGCGGGTCGTCCGCCACTCCACCAGGACGACCGCCGCGGACACGACCAGCAACGACGTCAGCACGATCCGCGCGGGCAGCGCGGCCTGCGCCCGTGCCGCACCGTCCAGCCGCTCGAGCTCGGCGGTGAGGCTGTTCGGCACGAACGCGACGACCAGCGCGAGGAAGCCCGCCCAGTTGAGCGTGTAGTCCTCGACCGCCGGGAAGCCGCGGTAGGCGACCAGGCAGACCGCGATCCCGGCGAGCATCGCGACGAAGACGTCGCGCAGGTCGCCGTCGTAGTAGTCGCTGATCGACCGCTCGATGCGCCCGCCCGTCACCCACACGAGGAACGACGACACGAGCAGCAGGACCGGCAGCGCGACGAGCGTGATCCGCAGCAGGCGGTACGTCGCCCGGGCGAGCGGGTCGGTGCTCGCGGTGCCGACGTGCGTGGGCCCGCCCACGCGCGACCGGGGCACGGTGGCCGTCGCGCCACGGTCCGCGGCGTCCGTCGTTCCGGTTCCTGCGGGTTCGGGCATGTCGCGAGCGTCCTGCCGTCGTCGGCCGAGGTCAAACGCAGGAGGCGACGCGGGGGAGCGGCGTCGGCGGCGGGCGTCCGGCGCTCCTCGACCGTCCTGCGGCGGACGGGTGGCGTCGTGACGGGCCTCTCACGTGCGGCTCCGCACGGTCGATGCGCAGGACGTGACCGCCGAGGGGTCCCGACTGCTCCCGCGCGACGTGCCGACGTCGCCGAGCGGTCGCGTGCCCCGGTGGCTCCTGGACGAGCACGCGGCCCGTGCGCGTCAGACGGGCGCACGGGCCACGACGCTCGACGGGTCGACGCCCCTGCTGCCGTCGCAGCCGGCGGCACCTGCCGTCGAGTCGATCGCCGACTCCCGTCCCTCGGCCGACACCGTCCCCGCCTCTGCGCCGGGGTCGGCGGAGCGCCCGG
>NZ_JAAXOY010000801.1 GCF_012396155.1 Cellulomonas septica
CGGGATCTCCGCCGGCACCACGGTCACCGTGGCGCAGGTCAACGTCCCCGGCATCACGTACACCGCCGGCCAGACGCTCCAGACCCGCTTCCAGGTGACCGGGACGGGCACGACGACGCTGCGCGCGCGTCGACGCCTTGCGCCCGGCGTGCGCGAGCTGCACGCCGATGCGCGTCCCGCGGGCGTGCACGAAGTCGGTGACCCGCCGCCAGGACGCGACGTGCGCGTCGTCCCACAGACCGGTGTCGCGCGGCGAGATGCGGCCCTCGGCGACGACGGCGGTGGCCTCGGCGAGCAGCAGGCCGTAGCCGCCGGACGCGCGCGCACCGAGGTGCACGAGGTGCCAGTCGGTCGGGTGGCCGTCGACGGCGGAGTACATGCACATGGGCGCGAGCCACGCGCGGTTGGCGAACGTGGTGCCGCGGAGGGTGAGCGGGGAGAACAGTCGGGTCACGTCGGGAGCCAACCGCGCGACCGCCCGCCGCGATTCCCGGGCGGTCTTTCGTCCCACGACTCGGACGTCGCCCGGGAGGACAGTGGTCCGGTGCTCCCCATCTCCGACGCCGCGCTCGCGCAGGCCGACGCGGCGCGCCACAAGGTCGACCTCATGGCGACGCCCGGCGTGTTCCTCGTCCGCACGATGCTCGCGGGCGCGTACATCGGCATCGGCGTCCTGATCCTCGCGACCGCGGGCGGTCCGCTCGAGGCCGCGGGCTCGGGCTTCGCGCCGCTGGTCAAGGGCCTGGTGTTCGGCGTCGCGCTGACGATCGTCGTGGTCGCCGGGGCGGAGCTCGCGACCTCCGCGATGATGATCCTCACGCAGGGCGCGATGCTCGGCCGCGTGCCGTGGGGCCGCGCGGGCCTCACGCTGCTCGCCGTGACCGGCGGGAACCTGCTCGGGTCGATGGCGTTCGCCGCGCTCGTGCACGCGTCGGGCGTCGTCGGACCCGGCACGGCCGGTGGCGCGACGATCGCGACGATGCTCGAGCACAAGACGCACGAGTCGGCCGGGCAGCTGTTCGTCCGCGGCATCCTGTGCAACCTGCTCGTCTGCCTCGCGATCTGGTGCGGGGCGCGGCTGAAGAGCGAGGGCGCGAAGATCGCGCTCGTGTTCGCGTGCGTCATGGTGTTCATCACGTCGGGCTTCGAGCACGTCGTCGCGAACATGACGACCTTCTCCCTGGGCCTGCTCGGCGGGCTGCCGGGCGCGACGGTCGCGGAGATGGCGCGCAACCTCGCGCTCGTCGGCCTGGGGAACCTGGTCGGCGGTGCGGTCCTCGTCGGTGCGGCGTACGCGTACGGGGTCCGTGCCCCGCGGGCGAGCGCGCAGGTCGCGCGGTGGGCGACGCAGGACCTCGACGAGGTCCCGGCGCAGCTCGGCGCCGCCGCCGCGCACCGGGTCGTGGCCATGGG
>NZ_JAAXOY010000802.1 GCF_012396155.1 Cellulomonas septica
GACGACGTCCCAGCGGGTCGCCCCCGACGTCGGCGCGGTGGCGTGCTCGGCGGCGACCAGCGCCTGCAGCAGGTACTCGCGGGCGAGACGGGTCATCGGCGGGCGCGGACCGGGCGCAGCGGTCGTACGGCCGGCCGGGCCGTCGCTCGTCCCGCCGGTCGGGCCGTGGGTCGTGCGGTTACCCGGGCCGTCCGCGGGGGCGACCTCGGGGGTGAGGGTGGACAGGAGCGTGAGGGCCTCGTCGATGTCGTCGTGGCGCCAGCGGCTGCGGTCCTGGTCGGGGAGCAGGACGAGCGCGCCGTCGGCGTCGAGGCGGGTGTCGCGGCGGGAGTGCTGGAGCAGCAGCAGCGCGAGCAGCGCGCGGACGACCGCGCGGTCGGGGAGCAGCCCGTCGAGCACGCGGAGCTGGCGGATCGCCTCGTCACCCAGGTCGACGCGCAGCGGGACGTCGCCCGCACCCGGCTGGTAGCCCGACGTGAAGGTCAGGTAGACGACGGTCGCGACCACGTCGAGGCGCTCGTCGAGCCGGTCGGCCGGCGGCGTCGCGAAGGGGATGCCGGACGCGGCGAGGCGTTTCTTCGCGCGCGTCAGCCGCGCCGCCATCGCGGACTCCTGCACGAGCAGCAGCCGGGCGATCTCCGCGGTCGACAGCCCGACGACGAACCGCAGCGTGAGCGCGACGCGGTCGTCGGGGGCGATCGCCGGGTGGCAGCACGCGAAGAGGAGCCGGAGCTGCTCGTCGGCGACGTGCGCGCCGGGGTCGACGGCGGCCGACGCGGCCGCGCGCATCTCGTCGTCGACGACCATGAGCGGCGCCTTGCGCCGCTGCACCGACTCGGTGCGCAGGCGGTCGAGGACCCGTCGACGTGCGGCGGTCAGCAGCCAGGCGCCGGTGTTGGCGGGGACGCCGTCGAGCGGCCAGCGTCGGGCCGCGGACTCGAACGCGTCGGACACCGCGTCCTCCGCGAGGTCCGGCCGCGCGTACTGGCCGATGACCAGGGCGATCAGGCGTGACCAGTGCTGCTGCCACGCCTCGGCGACCGCGTCGGCGGCCTGCTGCTCGGTCGTCGCACCAGGGGCCGCACCCCGGGACCGGTCCGCCGCTGCGCCGCCGGTGGTCATGCGGCCACCACCGGGTGCACCTCGAACGTGCCGGCGGGCAGCAGCGTGAGGACGTCGACGAGCGCGTCGAGGTCGGGGGCGTCGAGGACGTGCAGCCCGACGAGCGGTCCGTCGGGCGCGGCGGCCGTCCCGTCCGTGAGGGTCAGGCCCTCCGCGCGGGAGCGGACGGTCGTCGCGACGTCGGGGGAGCCGAGCGTCTCGTCGAGCACGGTCGTGACGCCGAGGACGGCGGCGAGCGCGGCGAGGTCGTCGCGCGGTGCGCGCGGAGGTGCGAGGAGCGCGGCGAGGG
>NZ_JAAXOY010000803.1 GCF_012396155.1 Cellulomonas septica
CCTCGGCGACGAGCGCGAGCAGCCGGTCGCCGAGCGGTGCGTCGGGCGCGGCCGCCGGCACGGAGACGTCGTGGCCCGCGCGCTCCGCACGTGCGACGAGCTTCTGCGCCCGCGCGAGCGCCCCGAGACCCAGCGGGACGCCGTCGAAGACCGACGCACGCTGCTTCTCGGCCCGCTTGGCGCGGTCCCACGCGACGTGCTGGCCCTCCTCGTCGTGCACCGCCTCGGCGTCGCCGAACACGTGCGGGTGCCGCCGGACGAGCTTCGCGACGAGGTCCGCCGCGACGTCCTGCACGTCGAACGGGTCGTCGCCGTCCTCCTGCGCGATCCGCGCGTGGAAGACCACCTGCAGCAGCAGGTCGCCGAGCTCCTCGCGCAGCCCGGCGCGGTCGTCGGCCTCGACCGCCTCGGCGAGCTCCGCGGCCTCCTCGAGCGCGTACGGGACCAGCGAGCGGTGCGTCTGCTGCGCGTCCCACGGGCAGCCGCCGGGGGACCGCAGCCGGTCCATGACGGCGACGAGCTCCGCGAGCGCGTCGGCGTGCGTGCTCGGCTCGGCGCTCACCTCGGACCGACCCGTCAGGACGCCGACGGGCTGGGCTCGGGTGCGGGCGCGGTGCCGTCGCCCTGGCCGGCGTCCGTCTGCGGCGCGACGATCCACGGGCGCGCCGTCGGCGGGAGGATCGTGTTCACGTCGTCCGTCGTGCCGAACCGGGGGTTGACCTCGACGTCGAGCTGCGCGATGCGGTCCTGCGCGTCACCGAGGACCTCCTGCGCGTCCTCGAGCTCCTGCAGGCGCGTGTACGCGAGCGAGTAGCGCGCGACGTCGAGCGACGGCTGCGAGAACGTCGTGTCCGCCTCCGGGTCGCGCTGCTTCGCGACCGAGTCCAGCAGCTCGGCGGCCTCCTCCTCGGAGACGCCGACGCCGTTCTCCTCGGCGATCGCGACGATCGTCGGCTCGTGCACCAGGACCGTGAGCACGTTGGACGGCGACACGTCCTGCAGGTAGGGCCGCAGCTCGTCGGACGCGACCCGCACGTCGGACGTCGGGATCGCCGTCCCGTCGACGACCGCCGCCGCACCGGGCTGCCCCGCGCACCCGGCGAGCACGCCCGCGGCCACACCGCCGGCCAGCACCACGCCGACCCGTCGCACGCCCGTACCCGCACGCCACTGCACCGCCACCAGGGACCTCCCGCGTCGTCGCTCGTCGATCGGCGTCATCGTAGGCGGTCCGGCCGTGCATCCCGCACCCCTCCTGCGGCGGGCGCGCCTGCCGAAGTCACTTTCCGGATCGGCAACCCATCGATAGACTTGCCGACATGGAAAACGACCTGGACGGCGCGCTGCCCTCGCCCCGACCGACCCCGGCGGAGGCGCGCAGCGCGCTCGCCGGCCTCGCGACCGACCGGGC
>NZ_JAAXOY010000804.1 GCF_012396155.1 Cellulomonas septica
AGCGCCGCCACACCGGGACCGTGCCGCCCGCGCGTGCCCGCACCGACGGGGACACGGATCGCTGCGGAGGCTCGCCCGCCGACGGCGAGCCCGAGGACGGCGGACCGGATCACCACACCCATGCGCCGTGTCTACGCGCCCGACGCCGCTCCGGCATCTCGACCGCGTCGTCCCCGGGCGGAGGCGGCCGGCAGGTCAGCGGAAGCGGCCCAGGTGGATGCCGGCGAACGCGAGGGCGGCGATCGTCTCGCCGTCGCGGATCGTCCCGTCGGCGACGAGCGCCAGGACGTCGGCGAACGGCACGGTCCGCACGGTGTCGATGCCCTCCTCGACCCGCCCGGCTCCGTCGTCGTCGGCGAGCCGCGAGAGCCCCCGCGCGAGGAACACGTGCTCGGGCGCGTCGGCGATGCCGTTGAGCGCGTCCATCCGCCCGACCGCCGTCCACTCGCGCGCGGCCAGGCCGGTCTCCTCCGCGAGCTCGCGCTGCGCCGCGACCAGCGGGTCCTCGCCGTCGGTGCCGCCCGCGGGGACCTCGACCGAGACGGCACCGGTCGTGTAGCGGCGCTGCGACACGAGCACGACCTCGTCGTCGTCGGTGAGCGCGACGACGAACACCGAGTGGTTCCGCACCTCGACGACCCCGTAGACGCCGGGCCCGCCGTCGGGACGCAGCACCTGGTCCTCGCGCACGCGGATCCACGGGTTCTCGTAGACGACGCGGCTCCCGGTGGTGGTCCAGCCGGCGTGCTCGCTCACAGGTCGGCGGGGTCGACGAGGAAGTCGGCCTCGTCGGCGATCTCGCCCCCGAGCACCCCGTGGAGGGCGCGCGTGACGGCCTGGACCTGCGGTGCGGCGCGACCGCGCGCGACCTTGTGCGGGAACGACGGCTTCTCCATCTCGAGCTCCTCGACGAGGAGCGGCTCCCAGTGCACGCGGTAGGCGACGACCCCGTCGGCGGTCCACGGCAGGTCGCGCAGGAGCGGCGGGAGCTCGGTCTCGGCGGCGGCCTCGACGGCGATGGTCCCGTCGACGCCGAGGTCGACGAGGATCCCGTAGGACTCGGCGGGCGGCGGCGACGCGACCATGAGCTCGTCGAACGCGGCGGCCTCGGCCATGAGGCGGGCGCGCTCGGCCTCGTCGTCGACGCCGAACTGCTCGAGCGCGGCCCGCAGCCCGGACCCGCCGGCCTCGGTGATGCCACCGGCGCCGCTGGTCGACCCGCGCCCGACACCCGCCATGGGCCCGTCCCACCGGGAGGTCGCCTCGGAGAGCCGCGCGCGCGGCACGACGGTCTGCACGACGGACAGCGCCTCGGCGGGCTCGAGCCACCGGTCGGTCAGCAGCGTGAGGTCGATGGCGCCGTCGAC
>NZ_JAAXOY010000805.1 GCF_012396155.1 Cellulomonas septica
AGCGCGTCGGAGTGGCTCGCGCAGCACGTGAGCGCCGACGCCCAGCACCCCACGGACGGGCAGCCCGCGTCGTCGGGGGGCCGGGCCGTCGTCTTCCCCGTGCCTGGCCGCCGGCGCGTGCTCGGGCTCATGGCGGTCGTCCCGCGCGACGAGGGCGGCCTGCGCGCGATCGAGCCGGCGACCATGACGATCCTCGAGCTCACCGCGCGCCGCGTCGGCCTCGTGCTCGACAACGCCCGCCTGTACGACCGCGAGCACCGCCTGGCGGAGACGCTGCAACGCGCGATGCTGCCCGAGCAGGCCGAGGTCGACGGGCTCGACGTGTGGACGTACTACGCGCCGAACTCGGAGAACGTGCAGGTCGGCGGCGACTGGTACGACGTGCTCCAGATCTCCCCGGACGTCGCGGGCGTCGTCATCGGCGACGTCGTGGGCCACGACGTCGAGGCGGCCGCCGCGATGGGCCAGCTGCGCTCGGTCGTGCGCTCCTACACGTTCGACATCACGACGCCCGGCCCGGTGCTGGAGCGCGTCGACCAGCTCGTCACGGGCATGCGGATCCCGCGCTCGGCCGGTCTGGTCCTGTCCACGCTGACCCGCCGCGAGCAGGGCTGGCGGCTCGAGTGGTCGCGCGCCGGTCACCTGCCGGTGCTGCACGTGCGCGACGGCGTCGCGACCGAGCTGCGCGACGCGGGCGGTGCGCTCATCGGGTTCGGCAACGGCGTGCGCAGCACGAGCACGCTCGACCTCGTCGAGGGTGACGTCCTCGTCTACTACACCGACGGCCTCATCGAGCGCCGCGACCGCGGGCTCCGGGAGGGCCTGGCGGCGCTCGCGGGGGTCGCGTCGCGCATCACGGCGCGGGACGCGGCGGGCATCGGCGAGGAGCTGCTGTCCCGGCTCGCGGACCACCCCGAGGACGACGTCGCGGTCGTCGTCGTGCGCGTCCCCGACCCGCGCGACCACCTCGAGCGTGCGCGCAGCCCGCGGCGGCGGCGCTGGTCGCTGCCGAACGAGCCGGCGTCGATCGGGCGGGCGCGGCACGCCGTCGTGCGCACGTGCCAGGCGTGGGAGATCCCCGACGCCGCGAACGCCGAGCTGGTCGTGTCCGAGCTCGTCGCGAACGCCGTGCTGCACGGGTTCGGGCACGTGTCGCTGCAGCTCTACGACACGGGCGACGGCCTGCGCATCGAGGTCGAGGACGGCAACCCGGCGCCGCCGGTGTCGACCGACGGGCACCCGGGGCGCGTCGGCGGGTTCGGCATGCAGATCGTCGAGCGGCTCGCGGACTGGGGCTGGCGGCAGTCGCGCGGCGGCAAGCTGGTGTGGGCGAAGGTGCGGCCGGGAAGCCTGCCGGAGACGGGGCGCTGAGGCGTCGGCGCGCAGGCGGGTCGCTCTGGCGTCGC
>NZ_JAAXOY010000806.1 GCF_012396155.1 Cellulomonas septica
CGCCGGGGTGCCGGTGGCCGGCGTGTCGGGTGGGGCGGCGGTGGCCGTCGCGCCGGACCTCGTGCGGGTGGACGGCGCCGCGGGGTCCGACCTGTGGCTCGCGTCCTCGACGGTCGCGGCGCTCTCCTGGGGCGACCGGGAGGGCGGCGAGTCGCTCGGCGTCACACCCACGGCGTGGGCGCGCGCGTCGGGCCTGGCCGCGCAGGACCTCACGTGGGCGCAGCTCGTCGCGCAGGAGCCGCGCGCCGACGCCCCGACGATGCACGACCAGCTGCTCTGCCACATGCTCGGCGCACCCGACAAGGCGCAGTGGAACCTCGAGCCGTGGCGGCCCGACGTGGACGCGTTCACGATGATCGCCGCGCGCTGCAACCCCGAGTAGCACCGGGACCCGTCCAGGGCTTGCGTTCGAGCGCGCTCGAAGCGGAACGGTGTCGTCATGACCGATCTGCGACTGGCACTGGGCACCATCCCCCTCGGCACGACGGTGGACGAGCAGGACTCGTTCGCGATCCTCGACCGGTTCGTCGAGCTCGGCGGGACCCGGCTCGACACGGCCGACAACTACCCGTTCTGGCAGGACGGCTGCACGGGCGACGAGAGCGAGGCGACCATCGGCCGCTGGCTCGCCTCGCGTGGCAACCGCGACGCCGTCGTGCTCTCGACGAAGGTCGGCGCGCGTCCGCGCACGCCGGGCGACCGGACGCTCGACGACGTCGAGGGCCTGTCCGCCGCCGCGATCCGTGCGGCCGTCGAGGGGTCCTTGAAGCGCCTCGGCACCGACCGCGTCGACGTGTACTGGGCCCACGTCGAGGACCGCGCGGTCCCCCTGGAGGAGACGGTCGGCGCGTTCGGGGCGCTCGTCGCCGACGGCACCGTCGGGGTCCTCGGCGCGAGCAACCACGCCACCTGGCGCCTCGAGCGCGCGCGACGCACCGCACGCGACCTGGGCGTCGCGCCGTTCACGCAGGTGCAGCTCCGGCACACCTACCTGCAGCCGCGGCCGGGCGTCCGGCTGCCCGAGGGCGGGCACACGCTCGCGACCCCGGAGACCTTCGACTACCTCGCCGCCGAGGGCGACCTCACGCTCTGGGCCTACAACACGCTGATGTTCGGGGCGTACACGCGACCCGACAAGCCGATGCAGGAGCTGTTCGAGCACCCCGGCACGACCGCGCGGCTCGCCGTCCTGCACGAGGTCGCGGGCGAGCTCGGGGTCTCGGCGAACCAGGTCGTGATCGCGTGGCTCGTCGCGCACGGCGTCGTGCCGATCGTCGGTGCGACGCGCGTCGAGCAGGTCGAGGAGGCCGTCGCGGGCGCGCGTCTGACCCTCGACGACGACCTCCTCGCCCGTCTGGACGCCCCGGCCTGACCGTCCGCCCGGCCGGGACGCGCGCCCGCGGAC
>NZ_JAAXOY010000807.1 GCF_012396155.1 Cellulomonas septica
CGACGTGCGGACCGCCGCGCACGGGGTCGACCCCGACGCGCTGGTCGGCGGCGCGGCCGCCGAGACGCTCGACGCGCAGGACGCCGCCCGCCACGACCTGCGGGTCATCGTCCCGGTCGTGCTGCTCGTCATCGGGCTGATCCTCACGCTGCTGCTGCGGTCGGTCGTCGCGGCCGGGCTGCTGCTCGGCGCGAACGTCCTGTCCTTCGCCGCGACGCTCGGCATCTCCGCGGTCCTGTTCAACCACGTGCTGGACCTGCCGCCCGCCGACCCGGCCGTGCCGCTCTACGGGTTCGTGTTCCTCGTCGCGCTCGGCGTCGACTACTCGATCTTCCTCATGACGCGCGTGCGGGAGGAGTCGGCACGGGTCGGCACGCGACCCGGCGTGGTGCGTGGGCTCGCCGTCACGGGCGGCGTCATCACGTCGGCGGGCGTCGTGCTCGCCGTGACGTTCGCGGCGCTCGGCGTCATCCCGCTGCTCTTCCTCGCGCAGCTCGCGGTCATCGTCGCGCTCGGGGTGCTGCTCGACACCACGGTCGTGCGGTCGCTGCTCGTGCCGGCGCTGGTCCACGACCTCGGCGACCGCACGTGGTGGCCGTCGCGGCTGTCGCGGCCGCACGCGACGGGCACGCACAGCACCGGCACGACGGAGCCCGCCGCGACGGTGGGGACCGGCGGACCGGCGGGCGCGACGCGACCGTAGAGTGGCGCGCATGGACTCGCTGCGCGTCGGTCTGGTCGGCTACGGGGGAGCGGGGCGCGGGATCCACGCGCGCCTGCTCCGGGAGGCGCACCAGCGCGTGACGCACGTCGTCACCCGCCACCGCGCCGCCCAGGTGCACGAGGACTGGCCGGGCGCCGTCGTCGTCCCCGACGTGCCCGCGCTGCTCGCGCACGTCGGCGAGCTCGACCTCGTCGTCGTCGCGAGCCCGACCGGCGACCACGTCGAGCACGTGCTCGCCGCGCTCGCGACCGGCGTGCACGTGCTGGTCGACAAGCCGCTCGCGACCACCACCGCGGAGGCCGAGCGGCTCGTCGACGCCTCGCTGCACGCCGGCGGCCGGCTCACGGTGTTCCAGAACCGCCGCTGGGACCCCGAGCAGCTCGCGCTGCGCGGCCTGCTGGAGGCCGGGACGCTCGGCCGCGTGCACCGCTTCGAGCGGCGCTGGGAGAGGTTCCGGCCCGTCCCGCAGGACCGCTGGAAGGAGAACGACCCCGACGCCGGCGGGCTGCTGCTCGACCTGGGCGCGCACCTCGTCGACTCCGCGGTGCAGCTCTTCGGCCCCGTCCGGTCGGTGTACGCCGAGCTCGCCGCACGGTCCACGCCCGCGGTCGACGACGTCTTCCTCGCGCTCGTGCACGACGCGCGCGGCGGCGAGCCCGGCGTCGTCAGCCACCTCCAG
>NZ_JAAXOY010000808.1 GCF_012396155.1 Cellulomonas septica
CGTCGAGCCGCAGCCGCTCTGCGCGCTCGGAGACCTCGGCGGCCCGCTCGCGCGCGACGGCGGCTCGGTCGCGCGGGGTCTCCGGCGTCGACGCGACGGTCACGCTGCCAGTCCTACACCCGACGACGGTGGCCGGCCATCGTCCTGCCGCACGGCCCCGCAGCCGGTCCGCCCGTACGGCGACGCCGTGTCCGCCGCACGGGCGACTCACCCGGCGGAGGCCTCAGAGGCCGCGGCCCCCTCGCCGATGGATCAGGCATGAGCCGCGACCCGCACCTGAGCCTGCGAGGTGAGCTGTCCCTGCGTCGTGACCGGCACTGGATGGTCGGCTACGCCGCGCTGGTCATGTGCCTGCCGGCGGTGATGGCGCTCGCGCGCGTCCCGTCGGTCACGGGCAAGGGTGCCGTCGTGACGGTCGCGATGGCGCTCGCGTTCGTCGGGCTGGTCCGGCTGCGGTGCGCGCGCCAGCTGGAGCGGATCCTCGACGAGTCGACGCCGCTGCGCACGGACCTCGGCGAGGACGTCGACCACTGACACGGCGGGGCGCCCTCGACAGGGGCGCCCCGCCGTGTCAGTGGCGCGGTCAGTGCCGGACGACCGTGCCCGTGAGGTACGGCTTGCCGGTGCGGGCGTCCCAGCCGGCGAACGTGGTGGTGCCGTCGCCGTCGGGTGCGACCCGGACGGTGACCGTCCCGGGCAGCAGCGCGGGCTTCGCGAACTCGACGGACCACGTGAACGCGTCGCCGCGCGACGCCCCGACGTCGGCCAGCGCGCGGGCCGCGGTGTACATGCCGTGCGCGATCGCCCGCGGGAGCCCGAGGGCCTTCGCGGAGACCGCGGACAGGTGGATCGGGTTGTGGTCGCCGGACACGGCCGCGTAGCGGCGGCCGGTGTCGGCCGCGAGCTTCCAGCGCCCGGTCGGCTGCGGCGCGACGAACTCGGACCGCGCCTCCTCGTCGTCGGTCGGCCGACCCGCGAGCCGGACGCCCTTCGCGAGGTACGTCGAGACGCCCCGCCAGACGAGCACGTCGCCAGCGCGGACCTCCGCGACCAGGTCGACGGTCGTGCCGGCCCGGTGCGGCCGCAGCCCCTCGGCCCAGGCGCGCACGTCGAGCGCGTCGCCCAGGGTCACGGGCGCGTGCTGCACCACGTGGTTCGCGACGTGCACGAGCCCGAGCAGCGGCAGCGGGAAGTCGGGCCGCACCATGACGGCGAACGCGACGGGGAACGCGAGCACGTGCACGAACCCGGCGGGCAGCCGGTCGGACGCGGACTCGCCGACGAGGTGCTGGTACTCCGTCAGGTGGTCCGCGTCGGCACGCACGCCGCGCACGTCGTGGACGACGTCCGGCAGGTCGGTCGGCGCACGCCCGACGCGGCGGGCGACGAGG
>NZ_JAAXOY010000809.1 GCF_012396155.1 Cellulomonas septica
CGCCCGTGGTCGCACCGGCGAGCACGAGCGCGAGACCGCCCGCGACGACGAACCAGGTGCGACGGCTGCGCCCACCGTGCGGGCCACCGCCCGCGCGGCTGCGCTGCGTCGGGATCGTCCCGGCCGGCGCGAGCGTGCGGGCACCCTCCACCGGCGTGACGGTCTGCGTCCCGCTGTCCTTCGAGTCCACGTCCATTCGTCTCCCCCCGAATGACGACCCCGTCCGCACGTGACCGGCGGCGGGGCTCGACTTCCCTTCGGCACTCGCGTGGTCGTCCTTGAGCGATCCGTTCCCTTTCGTTCGATCTCCGCCAGGGTGTCGGGTGCGCCCGGTTGTCGCCACCCGAACGCGGACACGTGCCCAGGACGACCGTGACCGCGCGTGCGTCCGCGAAGATGGGTCTCGTGCGAGACGACTCCGGCACCGACGCCCTCGACGCCGCGATCCTGCGGGTGCTCGCGCAGGACGCGCGCGCGACGTTCGCGCAGGTGGGGCAGCAGGTGTCGTTGTCCGCGCCCGCGGTCAAGCGCCGCGTCGACCGGCTCCGGGCCGCGGGCGTGATCCGCGGCTTCACCGTGCGCCTCGACCCCGCAGCCATGGGCTGGCACACCGAGGCGTTCGTCGAGCTGTTCTGCCAGGGGTCGACCAGCCCCGCGACCATGCGCGACGCGGTCGAGCAGTACCCCGAGGTCGTCGCGGCCAGCACGGTCACGGGCGACGTGGACCTCGTCGTGCAGGTCCGCGCGCGCGACATGCGTCATCTCGAGCGGGTCGTCGAGCGCCTCGCGGCCGAGCCGTTCGTGTCCCGCACCCGGTCGACCGTCGTCCTGTCGGCGCTCGTGCGGCGGCCCGACGTCCCGGCCGACCCCGCCGCGGACGACTGACCCCGGCCCGAAGGGCTCGTCAGGCGGTCGGCTCGTCCTTCTGGCAGCGGTTGGTCACGACCATCACCGGGCAGTCCGAGTGGTGCAGCACGGCCTGGCTCGTCGAGCCCAGCAGCAGCCCGGCGAACCCGCCCCGGCCGCGCGAGCCGACGACGATGAGGTCGGTCGCGACCGAGAACTCGGTCAGCAGCTCCGCCCCGCCACCGTCGAGCGCGTGCCGCTTGACGACGACGTCGGGGTGCTCGAGGAGCGCGCGGTCGACGACCACGTTGAGCCCCTCGGCGACGTCGCGCAGCACCTGGTCGTGGTCGACCGTGTCGGGCAGCCACGCGAGCACCCCGCTCAGGGAGCTCGCCGGGACGCCCGCGACGGCGTGCACCTCGGCACCCCACGCCGCGGCCTCCGTGATCGCGTAGGTGAGGGCCCGCTCGGCCTGCGGCGAGCCGTCGACGCCGACGACGATGCGCCGCACGGGCTTGACCGCGGGCAGGGCGGCGTCGTCGGC
>NZ_JAAXOY010000081.1 GCF_012396155.1 Cellulomonas septica
CGCGGCGCGCGCCGCGGGTCAGGCGCGGCGGATGCGGCTCACGTCGCGGACGGCGCCACGGTCGGCCGACGTCGCCATCGCGGCGTAGGCCTGGAGGGCCGGCGACACGTACCGGTCGCGGTTCGCCGGCTGCCACGGGTTCTCCGACGCCTCCATCTTGGCGCGGCGCTCCGCGAGGACCTCGTCGGGGACGTTGATGCGGATGAGGCGCGTCTCGACGTCGATCTCGATCTCGTCGCCGTCCTCGATGAGGCCGATCGCGCCGCCCGCCGACGCCTCCGGGGACACGTGCCCGACGGAGATGCCCGACGAGCCGCCCGAGAACCGGCCGTCGGTGATGAGCGCGCACACCTTGCCGAGCCCGCGGCCCTTGATGAACGACGTCGGGTAGAGCATCTCCTGCATGCCGGGACCACCCGAGGGGCCCTCGTACCGCACGACGACGACGTGGCCGGGCCGGACCTCCTTGCGGAGGATCTTGTCGACGGCCTCATCCTGCGACTCGCACACGAGCGCGGTGCCGACGAAGTGGAAGACCTCGGGGTCGATGCCTGCGGTCTTGATGACGGCGCCGTCCTCGGCGAGGTTCCCGCGCAGCACGGCGAGGCCGCCCTCGACGGTGTAGGCGTGCGCGACGTCGCGGATGCAGCCGTTCGCGGCGTCGGTGTCGAGGGACTCCCAGACGTTCGACGTCGAGAAGGCCTGCGTCGTCCGCACGCCACCGGGGGCCGCGTGGAAGAGCGCGAGCGCGCGCTCGGTCGCACGACCGCCGCGGACGTCCCAGTCGTCGAGCCACGCGCGGAGCGTCGGCGTGTGCACCGACGTGACGTCGTGGTCGAGCAGCCCGCCGCGGTCGAGCTCGCCGAGCAGCGCGGGGATGCCGCCCGCGCGGTGCACGTCCTCCATGTGGAAGTCCGGGTGGTTCGGCGCGACCTTCGACAGGCACGGCACGCGCCGGCTGATGGCGTCGATGTCGGCGAGCGTGAAGTCGAGCTCGGCCTCCTGCGCGGCGGCCAGCACGTGCAGGACGGTGTTGGTCGAGCCGCCCATCGCGACGTCGAGCGCCATCGCGTTGGCGAACGCGGCCCGGTTCGCGATCGAGCGGGGCGCGACGCTGTCGTCCTCGTCGTCGTAGTAGCGGCGGGCCAGGTCGACGATCGTGCGGCCGGCCTCGAGGAACAGCTCGCGGCGCGCGGAGTGCGTCGCGAGCGTCGAGCCGTTGCCCGGCAGCGACAGGCCGAGGGCCTCGGTGAGGCAGTTCATCGAGTTGGCCGTGAACATGCCCGAGCACGAGCCGCACGTGGGGCACGCGTTCTCCTCGACACGGCCCAGGGCCTCGTCGGAGACGTTGTCGTCCGCGGAGTAGTTGATCGCGTTGATGAGGTTGAGGTGCGTCGTCGCGACACCGTCCGCGACGACCGCCTTGCCGGCCTCCATGGGCCCGCCCGACACGAAGATCACCGGGATGTTGAGCCGCAGCGCCGCGTTGAGCATGCCGGGCGTGATCTTGTCGCAGTTGGAGATGCACACGAGCGCGTCGGCGCAGTGCGCGTTGACCATGTACTCGACCGAGTCGGCGATCAGGTCGCGGCTCGGCAGCGAGTAGAGCATCCCGCCGTGGCCCATCGCGATGCCGTCGTCGACCGCGATGGTGTTGAACTCCTTGGCGACGCCGCCGGCCTCGCGGACCGCCGACGCGACGAGGTCGCCCATGTCCTTGAGGTGCACGTGCCCCGGGACGAACTGCGTGTACGAGTTCGCGATCGCGACGATCGGCTTGCCGAAGTCCTCCGACGTCATGCCCGTCGCACGCCACAGCGCGCGGGCGCCGGCCATGTTGCGGCCGTGGGTCGAGGTACGAGAGCGCAGGGGACGGCTCATCGCGGCAGTTCTCCTTCGAGGGGACCTCGTCGGTGCGGCGGGGCAGGCGGCAAGGCGGCGGCGTGTCGGACGGCTACCCGGCGGTAGCGCCTCGTCACAGTACGCCGCCGCAGGCCAGGGGCCGGTCGACGTCCGCACCGTGGTCCACGGACGACGGAGGGCCGGGGCTCACCAGCAGCGAGCCCCGACCCTCCGGCCGTGGGGACGGGTCAGCGGACGACGGTCGCCGTCCAGCGGCCGTCCGCGGGCGTGACCCGGTGGACGTCACCCGTGAGCGTCACGCGCGCCTGCGTCTCACGCTCGGCGCACGACGGCCCGACCCAGAGGTCGAGGTCGCCCGGCTCGACGACGCGCTCGCCCGACCGGTCGGTGAACGCGAGCCGCGCGGCCGGCACGACCAGCTCGACGACGGCCGTCTGGCCGCGCTCGAGGTGGACGCGCTGGTACCCGAGCAGCTGCGCGACCGGACGCGTCACGCTCGCGACGACGTCCCGCCCGTAGAGCTGGACGACGTCGTCGCCGCCCCGCTCGCCCGTGTTCGTCACGCGGACGGTCACGACGAGCGGCCCGTCCGTCGTCGCCGTCGGCTCGACCGTGAGGTCGGAGTGCGTGAACGTCGTGTACGACAGGCCGTGCCCGAACGGCAGGACGGGCTTCGTCGAGAGGTTGGTGACGTCGCCGTCCCCGCCCAGCGTGGGGTGCAGGTAGGTGAACGGCTGCGCGCCCGCCGACCGCGGCAGGCTGATCGGCAGCCGCCCCGACGGGTTGACGCGACCGGACAGGATCCCCGCCAGCGCGGGACCGCCCTCCTCGCCCGGGAAGAACGACTGCACCACCGCGGCGCAGCGCTCGACGGCCCAGCCGACCGCGTACGGGCGGCCCGTGAGCATGACGAGGACGACGGGCGTGCCCGTCTCCAGGACGGCCTCGACGAGCTCGCGCTGCACGCCCGGCAGCTCGAGGTCGTCGCGGTCGCAGCCCTCGCCGACCGTGCCGCGCCCGAACAGGCCCGCGTGGTCGCCGACCACGAGCACCGCGACGTCCGCCTCGGTCGCGACGCGCACCGCGTCGGCGAACCCGCTGCGGTCGTCGTCGTCGACCGCGCACCCGCGCGCCGACACGACCGTCGAGCCCGTGAGCTCGGCGGCGAGCGCCTGACGCAGCGTCGGCACGTCGATGCCGACACCGACCTCGGGGTGGTGCGGCAGGACGTGGTTGACGAACGAGTAGCAGCCGAACATCGCCTCGGGACGGTCCGCGTTCGGGCCGATCACCGCGACGCGCAGGCCCGGCCGCAGGGGCAGGGTGCCGTCGTTCGTCAGCAGGACGACCGACTCCTCCGCGAGCCGCGCGGCGATCTGCCGGTGCTCGGTGCTGTCGAGCTCGACGTCCGTCGGGGGCTCGTCGTCGAACGTCGCGTCGAGCAGGCCGAGCTCGGCCTTCTGCCGCAGCGCGCGCGTCACCGCCCGGTCGACGAGCGCCTCGTCGACCGTGCCGGCGCGGATCGCGGCCGCGAGCGGCTCGAGGTACGCGTCGCCCGTCGGGAGCTCGATGTCGACGCCCGCGGCGAGCGCCTGGCCCGCCGCGTCGCCCAGGTCGGGCGCGACGTCGTGCAGCAGGTGCAGGAACGCGACGCCGAAGTAGTCGGCGACGACGGTCCCGTCGAAGCCGTACGTGCCGCGCAGCAGGTCCGTGAGGATCGTCGGGTCGGCCGCGACCGGGACGCCGTCGATCTCGACGTACGCGCTCATGACCGAACGCACGCCGCCGTCGCGGATCGCCATCTCGAACGGCGGCAGCAGCACGTCCGCGATCTCCCGCGGGCCCGCGTGGACCGGGCCGAAGTTGCGGCCCGACTGCGACGCCGAGTAGCCGACGAAGTGCTTGAGCGTCGCGTGCACGCCCGTCGACTGCAGGCCGCGCACGTACGACGTGCCGAGCGTGCCGACGAGGTACGGGTCCTCGGAGATGCACTCGTCGACACGGCCCCAGCGCGGGTCGCGGATGACGTCGAGCACGGGCGCGAGGCCCTGGTGCACGCCGAGCTGCCGCATCGACGAGCCGATGACCTCGCCCATGCGGGTCACGAGCTCGGGGTCGAACGACGCGCCCCACGCGAGCGGCGTGGGGAACGTCGCGGCACGCCACGCGGAGAGGCCCGTGAGGCACTCCTCGTGGACGAGCGCCGGGATCCCGAGGCGCGTCTCGCGGACGAGGCGGCGCTGGAAGGACCAGAGCCACCGTGCCCGGGCGGCCGGGTCGACCGGCCGCGTGCCGTAGACGCGGGTGAGGTGCCCGAGCCCGTGCCGGGACGCGTCGTCGAGGGTCTGCTCGCGCGTGAACTCGCCCTGCAGAGGAGCCACGGCCTCGCCGTCGGACTTCTCCCAGAAGCCGACGATCTGGGCGAGCTTCTCCTCGAGGGTCATGCGCGCGAGCAGGTCCTGCACGCGCTCGTCGACGCCCACGGGGCGCGACACCTGGAGATCCGTCACGGATCCACTCCTTCTGGACGTGCTGGGTGTTCGGGAGGCGGGCACGACCCGCCGGCGCGTCGCGCGCGGGCCTCAGCCCTTGACCGCGCCCTGCAGCCCGTTGACGATCCGCTTCTGCATCGCGAGGAAGAACACGAGCGCGGGGATCATGGCGAGCGAGGTGAACGCGAACACGCCGGCGGTGTCGGACGAGTACTCCGAGGAGTAGTCCGCGACGCCCAGCGGCAGGGTCCGCATGTCGCCCTGCAGCAGCAGCAGCGGCAGCAGGTAGGCGTTCCACGAGCCGACGAACGCGAGCACGCCGACCGTGACCATCCCGGGCGCCGACAGCGGCAGCAGGATCCGCCAGAACACGCCCAGCCGGGACGCGCCGTCGATGAGGGCGGCCTCCTCGAGCTCCTTGGGCAGCGCCATGAGGAACGGCCGCAGGATGACGATCGTCACCGGCAGCGCGAACGCGGCCTGCGGGAGCGCGACGCCCCACCAGGTGTTCCCGAGCTGCAGGTCACGGGTGATCATGATGAACAGCGGGATGATGGCGACGGTCGTCGGGAAGAGCAGCCCCAGCACGAACACCGTGAACAGCGCCTCGCGGCCCTTGAACTGGTACCGGGCCAGCGGGTACGCGGCCATGATCCCGAACACGACGACGATCGCGGTGGTGAGGACGGCGATGACCGTCGAGTTGAACGCGTACGTCCAGAAGCTCGAGTTGGTCAGCACCTTGGCGTAGTTGCTGAACACCCACGGGTCGGGCAGTGCGGCCGGGTTCTCGGCGAGCTGCGCGTTGGTGCGGAAGCCGCCGAGGACCCCGTAGAGCACGGGTCCCAGCGTGAGGCCCATGACGACGAGCGCGATCGCCCACACCAGCGGGTTGCCGCCCTGGAGGGCGTTGCCGGTCCTGACCCGCTGCTTGCCCTCGGGCTGGTAGACGGCGGCCTGCGGCCGGACCATCGGTGCGACGCTCATGCCTTCGCCTTCTTCCGCGGGGCGTCCCCGAGCGTGTCACGCCGGAGGATGAAGTACTGGTAGAGGAGGGCGGCGACGAGCGCGACCACGAAGAGGATCACGGACGCCGCGGCGGCGATGCCGTAGTTCTGGCGCTTGGTGCCCTCGGTGACGAGGAACGTCGCCATGGTGGTCGTGGAGTTGGCCGGGCCACCGCCGGTGAGGATCCACACCATGTCGAAGAGCTGCAGCGAGCCGATCATCGACAGGAACGCCCAGGTGCGCAGGGTCGGGCCGAGCAGCGGGATCGTGATCCGGCGCTGGATGTCCCACCAGCCGGCGCCGTCCAGCTGCGCCGCCTCGTAGAGCTCGTCCGGCACGCCCTGCAGGCCGGCGAGGAACAGGATGATCGCGAGGCCCAGGTACTTCCAGGTCAGCACGACGATCACGGTGAAGAGCGCGACGTCCGGGTCGCCCAGGAAGCCCTGTGCGGGACCCGACAGGCCGACCGCCGCGAGCATCGTGTCGATGACGCCGTACTTCGGCTGCAGGAGCTGGAACCACACGACGGCGGCGATGACCTCCGCCAGCACGTACGGGACGAAGATGATGGTGCGCAGCGTGCCCTGACCGCGCATCTTGCGGTTGAGCAGCAGCGCGATGCCGAGACCCAGCGGGAGCTGGATGGCGATCGACGCCACGACGATGATCAGGTTGTGCACCAGCGCGTCGGTGAACACCTCGTTCTGGAGCACGCTGACGTAGTTCTTCAGGCCGACGAAGTCGACCATGGGGCCGAAGCCCTTCCAGCGGTACACCGACATCTGGGCGGCCTTGATGATCGGCCACACCACGAAGCCCAGGAACAGCAGCAGGGCCGGCGTCACGAAGAACGCGATCTCCAGGTTCCGGCGAAGGGTCTTGCCACCGCCGCGACGCTCCCCGGGGCCGCCGGCCGCCGGCCGTGCCGAAGCACGACCGGCGACCGGGGTCACCGCGGAAGACGTCGCAGGCGAGGCGGGGGCGCCCATGCGGGCGGTCGCTCCGTCTGCCACGTGGATCACTTCTCCGCGTCAGCCGCCGCCTGCGTGGCGTCGACGATGTCCTGCGGGGTCGCCTGCCCGGCGAACATGAGGGCGATGGCGTCGTTCATCGCACCACCGACGGAGGCGCCGAAGGCGGTGTCGAAGTAGAGCTGCACGTACGGGGCCGCGTCACGGACCTGCAGGAGGCCGGCGAGCGCCGGGTCCGACACGTACTGCGAGGCGGTCGGGTTGGTCGGCAGACCCATGTCGAGCTCGGCGAAGCCCTTCTGGACCTCGTCGGACAGCAGGTACTTCACGAAGTCGACGGCAGCGTCGGGCGCGTCCTGCGACACGGCCCACGCGTCACCGCCACCGAGCGCGGCGGTCGGCTCGCCCTGGCCACCCTGGACCTCGGGGAACGCGAACCAGCCGGTGTTCTCGCCAAGGCCGTTGCCGTCCTCGGTGAGGCCCTGCATGACGCCGGGCTCCCAGTGGCCGGCCAGCTCCATCGCGACCTTGCCCGTCGCCAGCAGGCCGGAGGCAGAGGTCGGGCCCGACTGGGCCGGGGTGGAGAGGAAGCCGGCGTTGAACGGCTCGGTCTTGATGAGGTCCTCGAGGTCCGCGCCCGCGTTGAGGAAGCACGCGTCGGAGAAGTCGAGGCTGGTCACCGCGTCGGACAGGACGTCCTGCGAGCACTCCCGCAGGGCGTAGTAGTACCAGTAGTGCGCGGCGGGCCACTTGTCGCCGGCACCGACCGAGACGGGCTCGATGCCCGCGGCCTTGAGCTTGTCGACGGCCGCGTTGAAGTCCTCCTGCGTGACAGGGGCCTCGGTGATGCCGGCCTGCTCGAAGAGCGCCTTGTTGTACCAGAAGCCGACGACGCCGACCGAGAACGGGAGGGCGTAGGTCTTGCCGTCGACCTGCCAGCCGGCGACGGAGCCGCCGATCTTGTCGATCTCCGCGGACGCGGCCTCGGAGATGTCCTTGGTGAGGCCCGCCTCGACGTGGTCGGCGAGCTCGCCGCCACCACGCTCCATGTAGATGTCGGGGGCGTCGCCGGCCTGGAAGGCCGCGTCGAGCTTGGTGAGCATGTCCTCGTGCTGCATGGCGCTGACCTTGACGGTCACGCCGGGGTTGGCCGCCTCGAAGTCCTTGGCGACCTGGTCGTAGTAGTCCTTGCCGTCACCGGTGTTGGAGTTGTGCCACCAGGTGATCTCGGTCGAGCCGTCGGCGTTGGTGCTGTCGTCGTCGCCGCCGCCACCGGTGCCACAGGCACCGAGCAGGGCGAGACCTGCGGCGACGGCCACGCCGCGGAGGACGCGGGTCCGGTTCATCGTTGAAGCTCCTCGTCGTCACTGAAGGGGAGGGACGGCGGTAACGATATGCAGTCCGCCACGGGTCGTGTCAATCGATGTCGATAACGTTATCGAATCGATGCTCTACGATCACCCACGTGGACCCCGCACCTCGCGTGAAGATGGCCGACGTCGCCCGCACCGCCGGCGTCTCCGTCGCCACCGTCTCCAAGGTCGTCAACGGCCGCTACGGCGTCGCCGCCGCGACGCTCTCCCGCGTGCAGGAGGTCATCGAGGAGCTCGGGTACGAGGCGTCGCTCGGCGCGCGCTCGCTGCGCAGCCACCGCACCAACGTCCTGGGCATCCTCGTCGCGGAGTTCGAGCCCTACTCGACCGAGCTGCTCAAGGGCGCGTCGGCCGCGGTCGGGGCCACCGGCTACGAGCTGCTCGCCTACTCCGGCGGCGGCGCCGGCGGCAGCGTCGGGTGGGAGCGGCGCTACCTGTCGCGCCTGGCCGGCACGCTCATCGACGGTGCCGTGATCGTCACCCCGACGGTCGTCGAGGCGCACCCGGGCGTCCCCGTCGTCGCGGTCGACCCCCACACCGGACCGTCCGGCCTGCCGACCGTCGACGCCGACTCGTTCGCCGGCGCGGTCCTCGCGACCGAGCACCTGCTCGGGCTCGGGCACACACGTGTCGCCTTCCTCGGCGGCCGCCCCGACCTCGAGTCCGCCCGCCTGCGCGAGGACGGCTTCCGGCACGCCATGGCCGCCGCGGGCGTCCCCGTCGACGAGGACCTCGTCCGGGTCGGCGGCTACCGCCCCGAGACCGCGGACCAGCCCGCGAACGAGCTGCTCGCGCGGCCCCAGCCGCCGACCGCCGTGTTCGCCGCGAACGACCTCTCGGCGATCCGCGTCGTCGAGGTCGCGCGCTCGCTCGGCCTGCGCGTCCCCGAGGACCTGTCGGTCATCGGGTTCGACAACGTGCCCGAGTCGGCGCTCGCGACGCCCCCGCTCACGACCATCAGCCAGCCGCTGCAGCAGATGGGCGCCGAGGCGCTCCGGCTGCTCGTCGACCTCATCGACGGCCGCGAGCGCGGCGTGCACGTCCGGCTGTCGACCGAGCTGGTCGAGCGCGCGTCGACCGCTCCCCCGCGCAGCCGCTGAC